>JAEZSL010000089.1 GCA_023443925.1 Bacillota bacterium
CATATCCTTTCGTTTCATTTGGTATATTTTTGTTAACAATAAATAGATTATACCATGACAATATGGGAATATCAACAATAATATAACAAAAACATACGCAAAATATAACAAAAAATAATGATTTACAGATAAAAAGTAATAATATATAATTAATTTTATTAGTAAATCATAAAAGACTTACAGGAATCAGCATTCTAATAGAATTCCTTGCCAGAGTTTTTAAGCGGGTATTTTTAACGAGAATTGATTTTAGTGAAATGGAATAAGGGTAATTTTAGCATAAGCTACCCGGTATTGAAACGGAGGATAATTTAATGGGAATGAGATCTTTTCGCATTAAACAGATGGAACAGTATATTATGGAACATGACCTGGTCTCCATGGAAGAGTTAAGAGGAGTATTCGGGATCTCCATGAATACGGTAAGACTGGATGTGACCGAGCTTGTAAATAAAGGAGTTATCCGGAAGGTGTACGGAGGCGTGTGCAGCAACCAGAAGGGAAATCTGGTACCCTTTGAAGAAAGACAATCAAGGAATATCCAGGGGAAAATATCGGTAGGCAGGGAAGCTGCAAAGCTTGTGAATGACGGAGACATTATTTATATTGATTCCGGCACAACTACTATGTATGTAATCGACTATCTGGGAGATTCCAGTAATGTTACCGTTTTAACCAATAATTTAAATGCCATCAACCGGGCTGTGGCCCTTCCTGGAATTAATGTTATCAGCCTTCCGGGAACCCTGGAGAGAAAGACCAACTCTTTTGTTTCGGCGGATACGGTCCGCACCCTGGAGAAATACAATATTAAAAAAGCTTTTATGGCATCCTCCGGGATATCGGAAAGCGGCATGGTAACTAATGCTTCGCCTTTGGAATATGAGGTTAAAAAGGCTGCCATTGAAAATAGTGATGAAGTCTATCTGTTAATCGACTCATCTAAATTCGGCAAGAGTGCAATGCTTACCTATGCCAACATTACCGGGATGAGTAAAGTTATTGTAGATGATCAGGCAGGGGAAGATCTTTTGGGTTTATGTGAGAAAAAGAATGTGGAGGTCATACTGGCGAAAGATGATATGGATGCCTGATCAAAACAAGGTGTTTTCGGGAGTTTAGTAAATCCGAAGCATAGAAGAATAGCAAAAGAGGCTATTCTTCACGATTTATGCCCAAAAAGCATGGGCGTTAGTGTGAAATAAAAGACATTTCACATCTTGATTTGAGGCAGTAAATCATCTTTCAGCAGATGATTTATGCCATGGGAGCTATGATAATGAATTTATGGATTAGCCGTTCTGTTTATTATCATATCTCTATCACAGCCGGCTTACCTCATAATTCTTATATACTTTTATTAAAGTATATCCTCGTACCTTGTCTCAGAAGTTCTGAAACAATCATTCAAAAGCAAAATATCATTACTAATCACTATATATCAGGATAAGAGTGTCATATCCCTAGGCTGACATTATCGGTAACCTATGAATGAACACTGAATAAGAAAACTAAATAAGAAAACTAAATAAAAAAACTGAATACGAATACAGATTTTTCGTTGCCCTCCGGGCAGGAATCACCACTTTTTTTACTAATATAATTGACGAATAGTTATATTTATGTTAAATTATTGGTAAGTTATTAATAAATTATAAATAAGTTTCTGAAAAGAAGGAAAGGTGAGTGAAGTTGTGTCGTTGGTTGATATGAAATCACTTTTAACAAAAGCGAAACAGGGAAACTACGGAATCGGCGCTTTCAGTGTCGGTAATATGGAGATGATTTTAGGAGCGGTTAAGGCTGCTGAGGAAAGCCGTTCTCCCGCAATTCTTCAGATTGCTCAGGCGAGACTGCCATATTCCCCTCTAAAACTTATTGGACCAATGATGGTAGCCGCGGCGAAGAATGCTTCCGTGCCCATAGCAGTACATTTTGACCACGGAACAGATCCAGCGGTTATCCGTATGGCTCTGGAACTGGGGTTTACTTCGGTTATGATTGATGCCTCCCACTTAAAGCTCAGCGAAAATATCCGTATGGTGAAGCAGGTTAAGGATATGGCGGATCAATACAAAGCCTCCGTGGAAGCGGAAGTAGGCCAGCTTGGTAAAAGCGAGGATGGTTCAGAAGATACTGGAATGTTTTATTCAAATCCAAACGAAGTAAAAGAACTGTATGAAAGTACGGGAGTGGACGCAATTGCTCTTTCCATAGGCAATGCCCATGGATTATATACCCAGGAGCCGAAATTAAACTTTAATATACTCTCCGATACCGGTAAGCTTGTATCAGTTCCCCTGGTACTTCACGGCGGTTCCGGCATCAGTGCGGAAGATTTTAAAAAGTGTATTCAGTTCGGTATCCGCAAAGTAAACATTGCAACCGCCAGCTTTATGGCAGTGGAAGCGGCCGCCAGAAAATATGCGGCAGAAGAGAAAAAAGATTATTTTAAGCTCAGTGCTGAAATGGTTAACAGTGTGTGTCAGAATATAAAAGAACATATTGAAATATTCGGAAGTGACAATAAAGCATAATACCGGGAAAACAGATATTTAATTATACCGGCATATTCGATACAGATATGTTAAAGCGCTAAAAGCGCGCAGGAAGGAGAAATGATGGAGTATATTCAGTTTGCGAAAGACAGGCCTCTTGATATTATACTGCTGGGACGGATTGCCATTGATTTTAACCCCGTGGATTATTATAAACCTCTTTCGGAAAGCACTACCTTTAAAAAGTATCTGGGAGGTTCACCGGCTAATATTGCGGTAGGAATGGCCAGATTGGGAAGAAAAGCAGGATTTTTTGCCAAAGTTTCAGACGACCAGTTCGGTGATTTTGTAGAGAATTATTTTAAAAAGGAAGGTATTGATACCAGTCATATCACCCGGTGCGGCGGAGGTGAAAAGCTTGGACTTACCTTTACGGAGATACTAAACGAAACCGAAAGCAGTATATTAATGTACCGCAACGGTGCGGCGGATTTACAGCTCCATGTTGATGATATTGAAGAAGATTATATAAAACAGGCAAAAGCCCTGTTAATATCCGGGACCGCCCTGGCTCAGAGTCCCAGCCGGGAAGCGGCCTTAAAGGCCATGTCCCTGGCCAGGAAAAACGGTACGGCAATTATCTTTGATATTGACTATCGTCCGTATAACTGGAAAAACCAGGATGAAATCGCCATATATTATTCTCTGGTAGCTATGAACAGTGATATTATCTTAGGTTCCAGGGAAGAATTTGATTTAACCCAGAAGCTTTCGGCACCAGGCCTCTCAGATAAAGAGACTGCGGCTTTCTGGCATGAACACGGCGTAAAGATCGTAATTATTAAGCATGGAAAAGAAGGTTCTACCGCCTATACCGGAGACGGAAACCATTACAGCATCAAACCCTTTCCTGTGAAACTGCTAAAATCCTTTGGCGGCGGGGACGGGTATGCTTCCGCCTTCCTCCACGGAGTGTTTGAAGGCTGGGATATGATAGACTGTCTCGAATTCGGCAGTGCTTCCGCAGCTTTATTAGTGGCAAGCCATGCCTGTTCTGAGGATATGCCTTCGGAAGAAAAGGTACTGGAATTCATAAAAGAATGTAAACTAAAATACGGCGACATGATTGCAAGAGTTTAATAAATCAGGGAATTAAGTTCCTTATAGATTGCAGATGGGAGGCAGCTATGTTTGATTATCTGGCATTTGATCCGGACGGGAAAAAGGAAGTAGCCCGCATAAACGGTTTCAACAGTGAAATGCTCATGGATATTACGGTTTACCGTATGAAAAAAGGTGACAGTATTAACATATATGAAACAGACAAGGAAACAGCTGTATTACTTACGGAAGGAAAGGTAACCTTTCAATGGGAAGATAATATAGAAGAGGCCAAACGGCAAGGTGTATTTACGGATTCCCCTTACTGTCTTCATCTTAGCAGAGAGAAAAAGGTCGTTATTACGGCACGGGAAGATAGTGAGATTCTCATTCAGGCCACGGAAAATGACAGGGATTTTGAAAGCCGGTTTTATAAAGCGGAAGACTGTAAAATAGAACTCATGGGTGAGACCCAGTGGGAAGGTACGGCCAAGCGGGAAGTTCTTACTATATTTGATTACAAAAATGCACCTTATTCCAACATGGTTATGGGAGAGGTAATTACCAAAGCGGGACGCTGGTCCAGCTATATCCCCCACAGCCATCCCCAACCCGAGGTTTATTACTATAAATTCCGGAAACCTCAGGGCTTTGGTGCGGCTTTTATCGGAGATAACGTATATAAGACAACGGACGGCGGTGCAGCTGCCATCCCCGGTGACCTTACCCATCCCCAGACCGCGGCACCGGGTTATGATATGTATTACTGCTGGATGATACGCCATCTGGATGGTAATCCCTGGACTACAAGAGACAATGATCCGGCTCATGTTTGGCTGTTGGAGGAATAGATTTACAGGCATTAGTGTGAATTATGAGAAGTAAATTCACACCCTGTTTGGTCGCAGTAAATCATCTGCGAGCAGATATGCTATGCCATGGGAAGTATTGGTTTATAAGAGGTACCCGCACAAAGCGGACCGGGTATCTGTTAAATATGCAAGGAGGAGTTACAATGGGTAAATTAACGATGACGGTAGGTCAGGCACTGGTGAAATTTTTGGATAACCAGTATGTAAGCTTTGACGGAAGTGAAGAAAAATTCGTGGACGGTATCTTTACCGTATTCGGACACGGTATTGTATGCGGGTTAGGACAGGCGCTGGATGAAAATCCGGGGGAATTAAAGGTCTACCAGGGCCGCAATGAACAGGGTATGGCTCATGTGGCGGCAGGTTTTGCAAAGCAGAGTAACAGACGGAAAATTATCGCCTGCGCTTCCTCCATCGGGCCGGGAGCAGCCAATATGGTAACGGCGGTAGCCGATGCTACGGCTAACAATGTTCCATTGCTGGTATTGACAGGAGATACCTTTTCCACCAGACAGCCTGATCCGGTGTTACAGCAGATCGAACAGTTCCATGATGCAACCATTACCACCAGTGATGCTTTCAGACCCGTATCCAGGTACTGGGACCGGGTAAGCCGTCCGGAGCAGTTAATGGGTGCGCTTATTAATGCAATGCGGGTACTTACAGACCCGGAAAAGGCAGGCGGTGTCTGCATTACCTTACCTCAGGATGTACAGGGAGAGATCTTTTCCTTTCCGGACTATTATTTTAAGAAGCGGGTTCACAGAATTGTCAGGACGAATCCAGACTCCTATGAGGTCCAGGATGCAGTAAAGCTTATTTTAAGAAAGAAAAAACCCATGGTAATCGTAGGCGGCGGTGTCAGGTATTCGGAAGCGGGCGAGGCCGTTAGAGAGTTTTGCGAAAAATTCCGGATTCCATTTGCAGAGACCCAGTCCGGCAAGAGCGTAATTCCTTCCTCCCATGCTCTTAATCTTGGCGGAGTAGGCGTAACCGGCAACAGTGCAGCCAATACCATTGCCGCCAAGGCGGATCTGATTCTGGGAATCGGTACCAGATTAACGGATTTTACCACAGGTTCCAAAGAACTGTTTCGAAACAAAGAGGTGGAATTTGCCCTGATTAATGTATCCAGATATCATGCCGAAAAACTGGATGCATTTCCCGTGGTAGCCGATGCCAAGGCAGGAGTTTTGGCTATTTTAAGTGCACTGGAAAGCACAGGTTATCAATCTGCCTATACTACAGAAATTGAGACGGCGAAACTTGGCTGGCTGAAAGAAATGGATTTCTTAACCGGTACGGTTTTTGATGAAAACTATCAATCCTTTGTAAGCGCCAAAGAACCTGGAGTGGAGGATGAATTCGTAACGGCTACGGGAGGTGTGATTACCCAGACCGGAGCCCTTGGAATTATCAGAGAGCAGATTGAAAAGGATGCTATTATAGTAGGTTCTTCGGGAAGTCTGCCCGGTGATCTGCAGAGAATGTGGACAACGGATGCCAGGGACTCCTACCATATGGAATACGGTTATTCCTGTATGGGCTATGAGATTGCGGCTGCCCTTGGTGCGAAACTTGCCGAGCCGGACCGGGCATGTTATGCCATGGTCGGAGACGGAGCCTTTATGATGCTCCATTCCGAGCTTGCCACGGCTTTACAGGAAAATAAAAAAATTACGGTGCTCCTCTTTGATAACTGCGGTTTCGGCTGTATCAACAATCTCCAAATGGGCAAAGGTATGGGAAGCCTTGCAACCATGTTCCGTTATCGGGATGGTGCAAGCGGGAAACAGGACGGCAGATTAATCACCACAGATTTTGCCATGATCGGACGTGGTTACGGAATGACAACCTTTACGGCAAAAACCAATGAGGAACTGATCAACGCTTTGAGTGAAGCGCAAAAGACCGATAACTCCGTTCTTATTGATATAAAGGTATTACCCAAATCCATGACAGGTGATTACGGTTCCTGGTGGCATGTAGGTATCGGAGACAGCAAGACCAACGAAAAGATTAAAGCAGCTTATGAAGACCGGCAGGAACACCTGGAGAATGCAAGATTGTACTAATTTGGGTTCCAAAGGGTATGAATTTGGAGATGGTCTGTTAGGGTGATTCCAGATTAAAAAAGATTAATAATGCAGATCTTGTTATAATAACACCAGTAATCTTAAGATTAAGATCCATGAAAAAGCCTGGTCTCATCAGGAAAAAATCAAGAGAGTTAATCGTTTCCATATCCCTTTGCTGCCTTTTGCGTATTTCATGTTATGTATTTGGTGCAGCTACAGGCTTATAGAGTGCAATTAATTTCTCTCTCATCTTATCTAATATAATGTTTTGCAAATAGATCCAATTATAATATAACATGGAGGAATAGAAAAATGCTTAACAAAGATAAAATCAAACTTGGAATTGCACCCATTGGCTGGACCAATGACGATATGCCCGCACTGGGAGGAGAGAATACCTTTGAACAGTGTATCAGTGAAATGGCACTGGCAGGCTTCACCGGCTGTGAAGTCGGTAACAAATATCCGAAGGATACCACAGTATTAAAGGAAGCTTTAGATTTAAGGGGAATGCGTATCGCCAGCAAATGGTTCTCTTCCTTTTTAGCCACAAAACCCTATGAAGAGACGGAAGCAGAATTTATAAAAGAACTGGATTATTTAAGTGCATTAGGCGCCGACCGCATCAATGTTTCAGAACAAAGCTACTCCGTACAGGGCAATGAAGAACTTTCCATTTTCGATAACAAGGTATACTTTACGGATGAAGAGTGGGATAAACTTTGTGACGGCTTAAACCGGTTAGGCAAACTTGCCGCAGAACGCGGCTTTAAGGTATGCTTCCATCACCATATGGGCACCGGTGTCCAGACCATAGCAGAAACGGAACGCCTTATGGACAATACGGACAAAGACTATGTATTTTTATGCTATGATACGGGACATTTCACCTTTTCCGGAGAAGATCCTCTTTACATATTGAGAAAATATCCGGAAAGAATCGGACATGTGCATTTAAAGGATGTAAGAGAAGAAGTGCTGAAAAAAGCTACCGAAGGTAAATGGTCTTTCTTAAAATCCGTAAGAGAAGGCACCTTTACCGTACCTGGTGATGGCTGCGTGGATTTTAAGTCCGTATTTGAAGAACTGGATAAACAGGGCTACGAAGGCTGGCTTTTAGTGGAAGCCGAACAGGATCCGGCCAGGGCAAATCCATTCCGTTATGCAAAAATGGCACGGGGTTATATCAAAGAGATGATTCAGATATAAGCAGATAGAAAAATATATATAAATTGATTTTTGAGGACTCAGTAACGATTGAGTTGGCAGCAGTTTAGAAAGGCATGGTAAAAGTATGGAAAAATTAAAATATTATGCAGGGGGACAATATATTGAATCCCTGACAGATAAATTCAGTGAAGTATATAACCCCAGCACCGGTGAGGTGACGGCCCTGGTTCCCAACTGTACGGCAGAGGAAGTGGAACAGGTTATCGGCATAGCAAAAAAAGCTTATGAAAGCTGGTCAAAGGTTCCGGTTGTAAAACGTGTCCAGGTGCTTTATAAATTACGCCAGTTAATCGAGGAACATATGGATGAACTGACTTATCTGGTTGCCCAGGAACACGGTAAAGTATGGGACGAAGCCATGGGAGATGTTCTAAAAGCCAAGGAAGGAACGGAACTTGCTTGTTCCGCACCCAGCCTTATGATGGGAGAATCCTTAATGGATGCTTCTGCCGGCTTTGATACCGTATTATACCGGGAATCCATCGGTGTATTTGCAGGCATCGTACCTTTTAATTTCCCGGCTATGATACCCATGGGCTGGATGACTCCCATGTGTGTGGCAGCAGGAAATGCGATTATATTAAAGGTTTCCAGTTCCACCCCAAGAACGGCTCTGCGTTTTGCAGAACTTTACAAAGAAGCCGGACTGCCGGACGGCGTATTAAATATCGTAACCTGCAGCAGGAATGAAGCAGAGATCTTTTTAACTCATCCGGATATTAAAGGTATCTCCTTTGTAGGAACCACAGCGGTAGGAAAACACATCTATTCCGTGGCTGCGGCACATGGTAAGAGGGTTCAGGCCCTGTGCGAAGCCAAAAATCATGCTCTGGTTTTAAGTGACGCACCCATTGACCGTACGGCAGCAGGTATCATTAATTCTGCTTTCGGCTGTGCCGGCGAACGCTGCATGGCGCTGCCGGTGGTAGTGGCGGAAGAAGCCATTGCGGATGCACTGGTTGCAAAACTGGTGGAACTGGCCAAAGGCTTAAAGGTAGGAGCGGCTTATGATAAAGCTTCAACCCTTGGACCGGTAGTTAACCAGAAGCACAAAGAAAGTATCTTAAAATGGATACAAAAAGGAATCGATGAAGGTGGCAGGTTAGTTCTGGACGGCAGGGAAGTGGAAGTGGAAAACTTTGAAAACGGCTATTATTTAGGACCAACGGTCTTTGATCATGTAACAGAAGATATGACCATCGGTGCATCGGAAATCTTCGGGCCGGTGTTATGTATCAAGAGAGTAAAAAGTTTTGAAGAAGGTCTGGAGATAATGAACCGGAATCCATTTGCCAACGGTTCTGTTATCTACACCCAGAACGGATATTATGCCAGAGAGTTCAGCAGAAGAACCCATGGAGGAATGGTAGGGGTTAATGTAGGAATTCCCGTACCGGTAGGTGTATTTCCGTTCTCCGGACATAAGGATTCTTTCTTTGGAGACCTGCACTGCTTAGGCAAGGACGGCATTAAATTCTTTACGGAAAGCAAGTGTGTAACTACCCGCTGGTTTGACGAAGAGGAGATGAAAAATACCAGGGTAAATACCTGGGACGGTACTATATAAAAACTGAGATAAAAATTTACCTCAAAAGTTAAGCAGCTTTCCGGCTGATTCCTTTGGAATGTTCTCTCAAAAAGAATTTCAAGGAATCAGTCGGGAGCTGTTTTTTTAGTCCCTAGTTTTTAATCGCTAAGGGTTCCGAGTGTTAAAGGTCAATTTTGCATTTCAGATTGAACAGGTTTAGAGTTTTGTAATATAATACTATTGTGGTATCCTTTACAACCGCTGATTTTGAATTAACTGGATATACCGGCTTCCTGAGGCTTAAAGGAAGCCCGGTAAGAAAACTATTTTTCAGGACGCCACATATACAGCATCCTATCATGAGGGCTGGGTAATACGTTTCCGGATCAGTATATGATTAGAAACTGCCAGCCTCCAAAAAACCCCTGCGCAAAATACATTTGTGCAGGAATCGCGCGAGGGAAAGGAAGAAATGTATGAAAATAGCTGTTGATGCAGGCCATGGAAGTCAAACGCCGGGAAAGCGTACACCACCGTTGCCTGTTAATGTAGATTTTAATGGTGATGGAATTATAGATGCAAAAAAAGGAGAGAGCATCCGGGAGCACACTGCTAACACCGGAGTTGCTAATTATCTTATCAAAGAATTAATTCGATGCGGTTTTGAAACGGTTAAAACAGGTTTTAATGATGTTAATCCTTATGATGATCCGGATACACCTTTAACCGAACGTCAAAGTGTTATCTCAAAGGCTAAATGTGACTATTCAGTTTGTATTCATTTTAACGCAAGCGGAGACGGTTCGGCTTTTAATACAGTGGAGGGTGTGGGAATATATATTCATGATAAATATAAAAATAATTCGGAAAAACTAGCCAACACGGTATTAAATTATCTGCTGAAAGGCACGAGCCAGAAAAACAGGGGCGTATTAAGGCAGTCACTGGCAATGTGCAACTGTAATAGTTTGGGCGTAAAAGGCGCCATATTGGTTGAGCTTGCCTTTATGACTAACCAGTGGGAAGCAACCGAGCTGATGGGAAAGGAAGCCTTCTGGAAAGAAGCTGCACAGGAAATTTGCAGGGGAGTCTGTGAATTTACAGGTGTAAAATATGTGGAGGAGACTATGGTACCGACGAAAGCAATCACACCAAATTCTTCAAAAGAAGATATAATATGGCTTCAGAATAAGCTTAACGGCGTACTAAAAGGAGAAAGCTTCATACCTCTTACCGCAGACGGAGTTTATGGCAGCAGAACCAGGATAGCGGTTTTAACCTATTGGGAAATAAGGGGCTGGAACCAGGATGGTGCCAAAGACGGTTTTAATGCTGGCTCCGGAACCATAGATGCTTTGTCAAAGTAGATATAAATTTATCAGATTGTAAAACAAATCTTATTTTTTGAGAATCCGTCCCGGCCTAAACTGTAATTCAGCTGACTTACCGGGACGGAGCTTTTTAAGGGTAAAAACTTATATATTCCGCTCCTGGTGAAATTTCTGAACTGCCAACAGGTAACGAAGAATTAATGGATGGGGATTCTCAGCCGTAGAGCTTAACTGAGGCTGAAAGAGGGTAGCTATGTAAAATCTGGCGCTGTAAAGTTCAAAAACCCTCACTTCTCCGTTTTCATCCGCACCGGAAGCCTTAAGGCCACTTTTTTCAAAGAGTTCCTGGTAAATAGGATTCAGGCCAAAACTGCAGTTATACCGCTCCGTAATAACCTCTGTACCGTATATTTCATGTATTATTGAACCTTTTCTTAAATAGATATTTTTGGTCTCACCTACTAAAGAACAGGATAAGGGAGCAATAAAAAATTCTGATGCATCCGGATTATATTCCGCATGATTCACTTTCGTTAAACCTAAAACATTGCAGGCATATTCCATTACCCCATGCTGGAAGCCTCCGCAGGTTCCGATAAAAGGGTAATTTTTCTCCCTGGCATATTGTATTCCCTGCAGCGCTCCGGTATAGCTTAAGTAAGGACTTCCTGGTGAGCACCAGAAGCCGTCAAAGGTGGAAAGGTCAATTTTCTTTTGCGCTTCCAAATCTTTTGTGGGGAGCCAGACGATTTCTGTCTTTATGGATAGGGAATCACCGCAGTGACAAAGAGCGTCCTGGGTAGCTTTGTGTGAGATTTTCTTTGGGTCATAATCACCGATAATGCCGATCTTAACTGTATCCTTCATACCTAATCTTCCTTTCTTGTTAAATGTTACGTTTAAATATGTCAATTTTAAAGTACTTGGGTAACCGTTATTAAAGATTATACATCTATTCTGACTAAGTATAGAAGTTTCATGAATCTGGTGCTTACATATATGATTATGAATGTAAAAGTAATTAATTGATGAATCTAACTACAGATAAATGAAATATTGCCTGCTATAAAGTCTAATATTTACCCTAATATAAACCCTAATTTAAACCCAAACCCAAATTTAAACCTGATGTTATGTCTTAAATAATCAGAATATAAAAAAATATAAGCAGGGAGCCTATACAAAACTGTGCTTTACTAAGCAGACATTTAAATATAATTATTACCGTCTGCATAGGGCATTTTAGTATAAAATTCAGACTCCCTGTCCTTATTATGTTATTAGTTAATCGGTTTTTCTTATTCCGTTATATTATTAATTCTCAAATAATTTTCATAAGCCAGTTCCTGGAGTATTTTATAGATACCCTGAACGTTGAACTTTTTGGGAAATTCCAGCCTATGGGCTTCATATTCTACATGATGGCCTTTCAGCTCAGGTGAGCTGATATAGGTAAAAGTCAGTTCGCTGTCATCAAAGCCAAACCCGGAGGTTTCCATTGTTACATTTATAATTGACCTCAGATTGATAGAAGTAACCCTCATCTTAGTGCCGGTAGCCCCCTGCTTATCCGTCATTATAATGCGCTTGTCCGTAAAAATCAGAGCATCCCTTACCAGCTTATAGCCTATCGTTATTTTTTCACCGTTCATCAGGTACGGGCCATATTCCTTTACCAGTTCTATGATAGGAATTTCGCTGTAGTTTGCTGCAAAACCGCCTTGTAAAATATTTTTCATACCAAAAGCCATAACTGCATCTTCCTCGAATTATAATTTTAGTTGAGTAATTATGAAATACTATTGTTGTATAAAATATATTGTATCCAATTACCTAAATTATAGTAAAACTATATCACTAAAATTATAACGAAGCAATAAAAGGGGATGAAATTTACTATGAAATATTCTACGAGAATCGATTCATCATTCTTATGATAATAACAGCAATAATTTTCCAAAAAATGTGAAAATAATCCATGATTGCATTTACATATTTCCATATTTTGTGATATAATCTGATTAATATATATCAATCGGAGGGTTAGTATTATGTTAAGATTGGGCGGCAAAACGAAACAAAGTAAATCCGCTGCTCTTAATAAACTCCTGAACTGGCATTATCAGGAGGAAGAGGAGCTGGAAGAAGGCATTACGAAACAGATTTATGAGAATTACAGGACATATTTCACCGACTTTAAGAATGAGTTTGAAAATGTAAAATCCATATCCGGCCAGCTTGAGGGTGTGGTCGAAGAAATTGTCGATGCGGCAGGCAGTGTAAGATTATCAGCGGAATTCATAGCCAAGGGAGCCCAGTCCCAGACCGAAGATGTAGGAAGATGCATGGAAGTAGCGGACCACCTGGCAGAAAAGATTAACAGCATGGACTTAAAGTCCAAGCAGCTGATACAATTGGCTTACGGAATGAGTGAAGAAAATATTAGCGGCAAGGCTGCCATCAATAATCTGATAGTTAACCAGGAGAAAAACCATCAGGTTATTGAAACAATAACAGAGGAGATTTATGTGCTGCTTAATAAAACCCAGACCATTACGGAAGTAACCCGGGTTTTATACGGTATTGCCTCCCAGACTAATTTGCTTGCCTTAAATGCCTCCATTGAAGCCGCCAGGGCCGGTGAAGCAGGAAAGGGCTTTGCAGTGGTAGCGGAAGAGGTCAGGAAGCTTTCGGAAGAGAGCAGACAGGCTAGTGAGCATATTAATCAATCCATAACCGATGTAGTAAAGGAACTGGACAAGTTAAAAGCGGTAATCGACACCTCCGGTACCATATTTTCGGCCCAGACCGAGGCGGTGGATAAAGTAATCAAATCCGTGGAAAAGGTAAGTTTTACAGTAGATGATTTTATTGAAAGGCAAAAGGAATTCCACACGGATGTAGAGGTGCTTACAGGTGAAAAAGAAAAACTGCTGGATTCCATCGGCAGTATTGCCTCGGTGGTAGAAGAAGCCTCCGCCACCACGGAAGAGGTAGCCTCCTTAACAATTAACCAGAACAGCATGGCAGCTATCCTGGTTAAGATGTCACAGAATTTATGCAATAAAGTAGAAGTGATCCATAATAATTCCAGCATGATACAGACAGCCGTAAGCCTCAAGAAAAAGAAAAAAATTGCTATGATCTGGGATCTGAATGATCCTTTTTGGGAACCGGCTGCAAAAGAAGCAGAAAAGACGGCGAAAATCCTTGATTTTGAAGTAACCATACATGCACCTAAGACCAGAGGAAGCCAAGGTACTAAGGAGATGGAGGAAATACTCAACCAGATTCTAAAGGAAAACTATGATGCAATTGTTATATCACCCATAGCAGATACCAGAATTACCGAGGCATTAAAAAAGGCCGTAAATCAGGGAATTAAAATCATATTTATCCTTTCAACGGCAGAAGGAGTATCTTATGAGGCTTTAATCGGAACCAATGCCTTAGAATGCGGAATCAACTCCGGCAAAGTTGTAAAACACCTCCTGAACAATGAAGGAGAAGTTATAATTGGCATGTGGTCGGATTATAAACTGCCCACCATTGAAGAGCGTGCCGAAGGCTTTTTAAAAGAAGTGGCAAAGAACTCTAAAATTAAGGTTAATAAGGTAGATGTGGTAGGAGAACCCTCGGAAGCAGAAGCAGAAAAAATTATCAGTAAAATGTTAAAAGATTATCCGGCCGTGAAGCTGGTTTTTGCCACCAATGTAGGCTGGGGACTGGCATACGCCAGATATATGAATAGGCATCATCCGGATATTAAAGTTGTGACGGTTGATTTTACGAAAGATATAGCAGACCATATGCGGAAAGGAAATATACATACGGCCATAGCACAGCGTCCTTTCCTGTGGGGCTCTATGACTCTGGAATTGTTAGTCGACGTATTTGCCGGCAAACCGGTTAACAGGTATACGGATACCGGCACCTACGAAGTCAATATGAATAATATTCAGATTTTTGAACAAAGATTTTAAAGATAAAAGAAGCTCCTGTCCCAGACCTTATAGTAGGGAAATCTTAAGGTTTGGGACTTTTTTTTAATAGAACATTAATAGAATCTTCCACTTTTTTGTGATATAGTAGACATAATAAAAATGGGTTCAATGTATATTGATATACATCCGGCAGCGGATTATATATCAGCTTGAAGCCAATACTTAAAAGATTTTTGACTAAAAACTAAATATCGGGTGAGACATACAAATAACAATAGGAAACCAGCTTTAGCGAAAGTTGATGGAAAGGAAACGGGAGTGATAGAATGAAATTTATCCATACAGCAGACCTGCACCTTGGGGCAAAGCCAGATTCCATCTATCCCTGGGGAGCAGCCAGAGAAAAAGAAATACTCCAAAGCTTCTATGATCTAATTGATCTTTGCAACGAAGAGGAAGCGGACCTTTTGCTGATCGCGGGGGACTTCTTCCATAGACAGCCTTTAATCCGGGAACTGAAAGAGATCAGCTATTACTTAAACAAACTTGAGAAAACCCAGGTGGTTATTATAGCGGGGAACCATGATTATATCAATCCCAGGTCTAATTATAACGGATTCGACTGGGGAGAGCATGTACATATGCTTTCGGAGGCTTCTTTGGACAGTATCTATTTAGAAGATATTAATACGGAAGTTTATGGTCTCAGCTATCACTCAAGATTTATTACGGAGCCTTTATATGATACGGCCCGGCCGGGTTGTGAAGAAAGAATTAATATACTCTTAGCTCATGGAGGCAACGAAAAAGATATACCCATCGATAAAAATAAACTGCAAGGCAGCGGTTTTGACTATATAGCCCTGGGGCACATTCATAAACCCCATATTTTCAGTGAGAGAATGGCATATTCCGGCTCTCTGGAACCTCTGGATAAGACAGAGACAGGCAAGAGAGGTTTTATCTTGGGAGAGATTGCTAAAACCGGGGAAACTTCGGTTGTTTCCATTGATTTTAAACCCTTCTCCGCGAGAGAGTATGTGAAACTGGAGTTTTCCATACATCCGGGCATAACAAACGGTACCTTGGCCGATGTAATCCGGGACCGGATAAAGGAATACGGAAAGGATAACATTTATCTTTTAAGCTTTATTGGAGTCCGGGATGCGGATATCTTATTCCGTAATGAGGATTTTAAACAACTGGGTAATGTAATTGAGGTAACGGACGATACCGTGCCGGATTATGATTTTGAGGCCCTTTACCGGGAAAATCAGGACAATATTATCGGTCTCTATATAAAAAAAATAAAGGAAAACACCGGCAAAGAGGAAGTCCTTAATAAAGCCCTGTATTATGGGATGGAAGCACTGCTCAGAGCAAAAAATTACAGATAACAGGAGATGAACCAAATGCAGTTAACAGAACTGAGGCTGAATGATTTTGGTAAATTTCATAATAAGATAATAACCTTAAAAGAAGGAATTAATTTGATTTACGGAGACAACGAAGCCGGAAAATCGACAATTCATTCCTTTATAAAAGGCATGTTGTTTGGCATTGAAAAGTCAAGGGGGAGAGCTTCTAAAGAAGACGCTTATGAAAGATTTAAACCCTGGGACCACCCGGGAGCTTATTACGGCAGTATGGATATGATAGCAGGCGGTAAAAGTATCCGGATTATCCGAAACTTTGAAAAAAATAATAAAAGCTGTACGGTAATCGATCTGGAAACTGCCAGGGAATACGGAGGGAATACGGAGGATTTAACCACTCTTTTGGGAGGTCTTACGGAATCCGGCTTCCGGAATACCATCAGCGTGGAACAGTTAAAGGCCAGAACGGACCAGGAACTGGCAGAGGAAGTCCGTAACTATGTAACCAATCTGTCCCTGACCAAAAGCAATGAAGTAGATGTGGCAAAAGCGCTGGCATTTCTTGCGGAAAAGAGAAAGGAACTGGATGAGGGCGGCATAAATAGTAAGCTTCAAACTTTGGAACAGGAGATTGAAGAAGGGCTGAAACAGGAGATACTGGCGGAAGAACTTACCCTTAAGTTAAAAGAAACAAAGGACCAGGAAAAAATGCTGGTTCGAAAAAAAGACCTCTTTGCGGAGCTTTTATTGCCGGAAGGTTTTTCGGAATTGGAAGATTATTTGGAATATCTGGACCGGTTTCCGGTTATAGAAGAAAAATACCGGAACTATAAGGAGGCAATACTACAAAAGGATTTATACCGGGAAAAACAGATATTTATAACGGAAAGCTTATCGAAATACCAGGAAGACCTTACCGGCCGTTTCCGGTTGAAGATGGAGGAGCTGGAGTCTCTGAAATATGACATCGGTGCAACAGAAGAAGAAAAGAGGAGATTTAGGGAGGAGCAGGAAGCGTTATATGGACGGGCTAAAAAAAGACAAGTTTCGATTTCATTAATTCTATGTGTATCAGGACTGGCCCTGCTGCTTTATTTTATGGGTAAAAACAGCTTGTTTACCGCCCTGGGCGCTGTCATTCTGCTATGCGGCGGAGGTTTTTACCTGTGGGCGTTAAAAGGACTGAGAACAATTCTTAATACAGTAAGCCAGCAATATGATAAGAAAGAACAGGCTACAACCCATTTGAAGAAGAAAGCGGATGCGATTCTTGCCATGTTTCAGGCCGAGAATGAAAAAGTGTTAAAGCTTAAGTACGAAGAAGCTCTGAAAGAGGAGATGACCTCCGCCCATCTGAAAAGACAAGGGAGAGAGAATAAAGAGCAATCAGATCAGCTTGACCGGAAAATATCCGTATTGGAAAAAGAAATTACGGAATATTTAGACCGGCTGGCAGGAAAAGTCTATCCGGAGGGAACCGCAGGCAGTCTTCCTAAAGACAGACGAATGGAAGGCAACCGGATGGAAGAAACAAAAGCATTTATTCTGAAACAGAAGGAAGCCATTGGCATAAATCTGGAACTGTTCAATAAAGAATCCGAAGACTTGCGGATTCGGAGAGAAAAAATAAACTGGGAGCTGCGATCAATCGAGGGCTGGGAGGATAAGCTCTTTGAACTTCAGCAATTATATGAAGAGCTGAAAGAACAGAAACGGAAAAATGATCTGGAACTGGAAGCAGTTAAACTGTCCATTGAAACTATAAACAGTCTGTCCGTTGATATCCATGACAGTTTTGGCAGGAAACTGAACGAATTGGTATCGGAGTTTAGTAATGAATTGACAGGGCAAAAGTACAGGGATATAAAAGTAGATGAGAAATTAAATATTAAAGCGGGGTATAAAGACAATTACGTGTTAATAAACAGATTAAGTGCCGGAACCATAGAACAGCTGTACCTGGCCCTGCGCCTTGCCATAGCGGAGCTGGTATACGAAGAGGATATTATGCCCATCCTTATAGATGACGGTTTTGCACTTTATGATGATAACAGAGCCAGTTCAGCCCTTCGTTATCTTGAGGGGCAGAGAAAAGGACAGGTGATTTTATTTACCTGTCATAACCGGGAAAAAACAATCCTGGATAAATTAAATATAAACTATCATTATATTGAACTGACAGATAATCCATCACTGCCATAGAAATAAAAAATGTATCAGGTAATGCAATGTAGTTTCCTGATGCGGGAATTAGAAAACAGTGTATGTTAAATATAAATCACATCTTGTTCAGACAATGGCATAAAGAGATAAATGCCTTATGTTTTAAGCGGTATCCGAAACTATAGTCTTGGAGCTGCGATAGGAGTTATTATGGAAAACAACAAAAATACAGGCAATCAAAACAAAAGCAGCAATTCCGGTTACAAAAACAATAATTCACAGACAGCGAAGAAGGTACATAAGAAGGCGGCTCCGAAGAGAAAGAAACCGGTACAGAAAAAGCACCATTCAAAATTCAGAAGAAGGCTTAAATGGATACTTCTTATCTCCAGTTTTGTATTTTCCGTTTCTATGTTAATTGGTATCCTGATTTTCTATCTGAAATACGGAGACACTTTTTCAAATTACCAAAAGCAGGCAGAGCAATTAGTCGGTGAGTCGGATCTGGACACGTTCCGTCAGACGGAAACCAGTCTGGTATATGATTCGAATAAGAAACTGATTTCCGTATTGAAGGGAGCCAAGGATGTTTATTATTTAGAATATAAGGACATTCCGGAAGCTGCCGTGGAGGCTATGATAGCCATAGAAGATAAAAAGTTTATGGAACACGGAGGAATTGATTTAAAGGCTAATATGCGTGCGGTTATCGCCTTAATTAAGCATAAGGGCGGTGTTACCCAGGGTGCAAGTACCATTACCCAGCAGCTGGCCAGAACTATTTTTCTTACCAATGAGGTAAGTATTGAGCGAAAGCTAAAAGAAATCTTTATTTCGGTGGAGCTGGAACAAAAGTATAAAAAGTCTCAGATCATGGAGTTTTATTTAAATAATATCTATTTTGCCAATGGTTATTACGGAATCCAGGCAGCCAGCCGGGGATATTTTAATAAAACCATAGATAAGCTAAGTCTGTCCCAGATTACTTTTCTATGTGCCATACCCAATAATCCCACCATATATGATCCTGAGGACCATCCGGAGAATACGGTAAAACGCCGGGACAGAATTTTATACCAGATGTATAAGGATGGCTGGATCGACAAAACGGAGTATGATGAGGCCTGTAATGAAGAAATCAAACTGGTGCAGAAAAAGGTAAGTAAAAATAATTACGTGGAAACCTATGTATTCTATAGTGCCACCAGAGCCTTAATGGCACAGGAGGGATTTGAATTCCGGAATAAATTTAAAAGCGAAGAAGACCGCAAGAGTTATGAAGAGAAATATACGGAGCTTTATAACCATTATCAGAAATCTCTATATACGGAAGGCTACCGCATTTATACCTCAATTGATTTAAAGAAACAAAAGGAATTGCAGAAAGCAGTGAATGAAAACTTAAAGCAATTTGAGGATAAGACCAAAGAAGGTATCTATACCCTCCAGGGAGCCGCCGTATCCATTGAGAACAGTACGGGAAGGGTTGTTGCCATTGTTGGCGGCAGATATCAGGAATCAACGGGTTACACTTTAAACCGGGGTTACCAAAGCTACCGGCAGCCGGGAAGCTCCATCAAGCCTTTGATCGTTTATACTCCGGTTTTTGAAAAGGGCGGTTATCCGGATGACATTGTAACGGATGAAAAGTTCAAAGGCGGTCCCTCTAATTCCGACGGAAAATATCTGGGCAAAATACAAATCCGGACGGCAGTTGAAAAATCAAAAAATACAGTAGCCTGGAGGCTGTTTGAAGAATTAACACCCAAGGTAGGTTTATCCTATCTGATGAATATGAATTTTAATAAGATTGATAAGAATGATTACTATCCGGCAGCCTCTCTGGGCGGTTTTACCATTGGTGCCAGCCCACTTGAAATGACAGCTGGTTATGCTGCCCTTGAAAATGACGGTGTTTACAGAGAACCGACCTGTATTGTTCAGATTAAGGATTCCCAGGGCAATACCCTTATAGGAGAGAACAAATCCAAGAAAAGAATCTATGACGTCAATGCGGCAAGAATGATGACGGATGTATTAACCGGAGTTATTATAAGAGGTACCGGAGCTGGGTTAAAACTTGACAATATGCCAAGTGCCGGCAAAACCGGAACCACCAATGAGAAAAAAGACGGCTGGTTTGTAGGCTATACCCCGTATTATACCACGGGAGTATGGGTAGGCTACGATATTCCCAAAGCCATGAGTGGTTTATCCGGCGCCACCTATCCGGGATCTATCTGGAAGCAATATATGAATGCCATTCATAAAGAGCTGGAATACAAGGAATTTCCTTCTTACCAGGACAGCCGGCCTCCTAAACAAACGGAGGAAGAGACGGTAGAAACAGAGGAAACCGTGGAAACTACGGATACTTTGGAACAAACCACGGACGAGAATACGATGGAAGATCCAAATACGGATAATGGAAATTCTCAGGAAGAGACCATAGATTTCCCGGGGGATACCGATGATTTTCCCGATAATGGTAATACAGGCGGTCAGGATGGCGGAACCACTGATAACGGCGAAGTTCCCGGTACCGATGATTCTTCCGGAAGCTCCCGGGATGACGGCTCCTGGAGCGAAGGAAACAGCTGGGAGGAGCAGAATAATAATCTGGAAGGGCAGGTTCCTTAAGGTATTCTCTGACAATCAAAGCGGATTATCCTTGGATCAATTCTGCCGATATAAAATTTCATTCCACTGAAATGTTTCATCAATTAAAATAAAATGATAAAAGACCTTCCCATAAAATCCCGGGAAGGTCTTTTAACTTTTTTCAGTTTTATTTTTTGCTTAAAAATTATTTCATTATTTTTCAACTTTTTTCGTTTCTGAAACATCTATATAATAGAAGTATCAAACTGACGTCAGTAAAAAAAACAGGAGAATAGATTGAAAATGCGTTGCAATTTAATCTATTTGTGCAGTACCACAAGCAGGCCTGCGGTATGCATGGGTGTTAGGCTGAAAAGAAAAAATGTTTAACTACAGATTAACGAATATTCAATCAAAGAAAAGAATATTCAGGAAAGAGGATATTATGGCAGGGAAGAACTATGATATTTTGGTAAAACATATCCTGGAGAATCAGGGTAAGTTTTATAAAATCGCATACTGCTATACAGGCAGCCGGGATAGTGCCTTGGATGTGGTTCAAAATGCCATATGCAAAGCGCTGGAAAATTATATGTCAATGCGCAACCCCCAAGCGGTGAAAACATGGTTTTATCGAATTTTACTAAATGAGGCTTTCGGCTTTCAAAGAAAAAGTGCGAGGGAAATTGCATATGACCCGGCGGATTTAAAGGAGGAGGTATATACGGAACCCGCCTTTGAAGCTGGCTTGGAGCTATTTAATGAAGTATGTTGTTTACCGGAAGAAATGAAAAGTGTGGTAATACTTCATTATTATGAACAGTTGACCTTTAAAGAGATTTCTCAGGTTACGGGTGTGAATATAAGCACGGTAAAATCCAGACTTTATTCCGCTCTTGAGAAACTAAAAAAAATAATCGGGGAGGTTGTGGTATGAAGTCCATAAATAAAAGTAAATTAATCTATGATAACATTGAGATACCTAAGGAGCTGCAATGTACTGTGGAGCAGCTTGTGAAAAGCGCAGAGAACAAAGAGACAGCAAAAGGCTGGCAAAAAATTATTAAGTTCCGTTATGCGGCAACAGCAGCAGCGGTATTACTAACATTTCTGACAATCGGTTTAAATACGAATCAGGCGTTTGCACAGGAGATGGCAGAACTTCCCGTGGTAGGGGGCCTGATAAAAGTTCTGACCGTACGGTCTTACCATGAAGTAAAAGACAACATGGAATTTGATGTAAACGTACCTGAAATCCAGACTGGGAAAGACACAGAGACCGCCGTTGTGGACATCAATGCAAAAATCAGTGAAATAGTTGATAACTATACCTTGGATGCAGAGAAAAGAATCGCCGATTATAAAGCAGCATTTCTAGAAACCGGGGGTACACAAAAAGAATGGGAAGAGAGAAACTTTAAGGTTAAAGTAGATTATGAAGTAAAAGCACAAACCGAAGATTATTTATCCCTGGTATTAACCGGAGATGAAGATTGGAGTGGTGCTTATGGTATTCAATATTATTATAATCTGGCCTTAAAGACCGGAGAAAATCTAACATTAAAAGGTCTATTGGGAGAAGATTATAAAAAACTTGCCGATACCCAGATTAAAGAAGAAATGGGTAAACGGGTCTCCGAAAATCAGGATTATATGTATTTTAGCGAAGCAGAAGGCGGGTTTGCCGGTATATCGGATGAGACGAACTTCTATATTAATTCATCGGGTAATCCGGTAATTGTATTTGATAAATATGAAGTCGCCCCCGGGTTTATGGGAAGACAGGAGTTTGATATATAAAAATAGTGTTAATTATCTTATTTAAATTGATTGATGCTTCAATTGGTATTAGCACATTCAGGTTCACAATAGATAGTAATAAAAGGGGAAGATTAATTTAGTTTGGCTTCTGGTTCGCCAAAGGAGCTAAGCTGCATATAATTTATATGAAAAATAAAACGGCAATCACACTCAATAGGTGATTGCCGTTTCGCTGTAGTATATTTAATTTAAGCTTGATTCATATATTTAATTTAAGCTTGATTCATATATTTATTTTAAGCTTGATTCTTATATTTATTTAAAATATTCTGAATTCTCTCGGTCGGGCTTAATAATTTATTTATGGAAGCGTCATGATTTAAGGTATCAATGAATAAGGCAATGTACTTGCTCATGTCTACATTAATGTAATAGGGTTTGGATAATAATTCTTCTGTCTGATAAACGAGATTGGTAGTTAAAACCCTGTAGATTAAGCCTTGTTCATAAGCTTCGTCAAATTTGGATAAACCGTTGGTGAAAAGGCCAAAGGTTGAAGCAACAAAGATTCTGCCGGCTTTTCTTCTCTTTAACTCTGTGGCAACATCGATCATGCTTTCGCCGGAGGATATCATATCATCTATAATCAACATATCTTTGCCTTCTACATCGGAACCTAAGAACTCATGTGCCACAATAGGGTTACGTCCGTTAATAATCGTAGTATAATCACGGCGTTTATAAAACATACCCAGATCAACTCCAAGCACGTTGGCAAAATAAACGGCACGGTTCATACCGCCTTCATCGGGGCTTATAACCATCAAGTGTTCCGCATCCAGATTAAGGTCCGGCACTTTCTTTAATAAAGCCTTAATAAACTGGTAGGTAGGCTGAACGGTTTCAAAACTCTTTAACGGGATGGCATTTTGTACACGGGGGTCATGAGCATCAAAAGTAATAATACTTTCTACACCCATATTCGTTAATTCCTGTAAAGCAAGGGCGCAGTCGAGAGATTCTCTGGAGCTGCGTCTATGCTGACGGCTCTCATATAAGAAAGGCATAATAACTGTAATTCTGCGGGCTTTGCCGCCTACTGCCGCAATAATCCTTTTTAAATCCTGATAGTGGTCATCCGGAGACATATGGTTGGTTTGTCCGCAAACCGTATAAGTCAGACTGTAATTACAAACATCCAAAAGCAGATAAAGATCGGAGCCTCGTACGGATTCACGAATTAATCCCTTGGCTTCCCCGGTACCAAATCTAGGGCAGGATGCATCAATGAGATAGGAATCGCGCTGGTAACCTGCAAATGCAATTGTAGAAGTATGTTCATTTTCCCGGGCTTTACGCCAGCCTACAATGTAGTCATTCACTTTCTGTCCCAGAGATTTGCTGCTTTCTAATGATATTATACCTAATGTACCGACTGGGATCGTTTCAAATATTTTTTCTTGCTGCGGCATTCTATTGACCTCCAATGAAATTTGTGAACAACAGCTTGGCAATTAAGAAGATGCTGTCGTTATATGTATGATAAAATGTCCATTAACGTTATACCATTAACCTTTTAGTAAGTCAAGGCTTAATAGTAAACAAGTCCCGATTCCTTTGGCGGATAGTTACTGTTCACTCCCCTGCAAAAGCAGCAGATCCGTGAACAATAACACGCTTCGCGATGCACACAGAACGCAAAAACAGCTTTTTGGCGCTGCGATTCTCCGGTTTTCTGTGACTTTCGCTTCGCTGCACTCACAAAAAACACGTCGCGTTTGTTACCTGTGAACAGTAACGGCGGATCTATAATAAATGATAAAAAATTTCAATAACATAAGTTTTAAAACAGCTTTTTCAGACGGATGTCTTCACCGACTATTTTAAGCAGGGAATAATTACTGGCAATTCTTGAAAATACACGTTCACTGTAAATAGTGTTAATATTATCCAATGACAAATTCGTAGAGATAATGGTAGCCTTTCTCCTTAAGAAACGTTCATTTATACATAAGTATAATTGAACATTTACAAAAGAATTATTTAGTTCCGTTCCTAAATCGTCAATAATCAAAAGATCACAGTCCAGTATATATTCAAACTGGTTCTGGGATTCATAATTATCTTCGCCTTTGCCGAATTTATTCTTCTCCAGGATATCAAAAAGCTGGAAAGCGGTTAAATATATTACGGTATGGGCGCGGTCTAAGAGTTCTTTGGCGATGCAGTTGGCAAGAAAAGTTTTTCCAACACCGGTATTGCCGTATAATAATAGATTGTTATATTCTTCGCCAAACTTGTTAATGAAATCCCAGGAAACTTCTACAATTTTTTTCATATTGTCCCTGGGGGAAAGCCGGGTGCTTGGATCTACATAATCTTCCGAATAAAAGTCATAGGAAAACGTTTCAAAGTTTTCCCGTTGTATAGCAGTTTTAATATTGGACTGAGAATAAACAATATCCACAATAGCCTGCTTAAAGCAATGGCACTTTTCGGTTCCTGCATAGCCGGTATCTTTACAATCCGGACAATGATAAGCCGGCTGTAAATAATCCACCGCATAACCATGTTCGATTAAAAGTGCGGTTCGTTTAGCGGATGCTTCCTCCGTAACCTTTTTCAGATCGGTGAGAGGTTTGTTCTCGCCCATTAAAAGGAGTTTAGCGCTCTGAACCGCACAGGTAACAACGGTATCATCAATTTCCTTTAATTCGGGAATGGCACGGTATACTTCTTCTGTACGGATATCCAGGTCGTGCTTATTTTTAAGCTGCTTCATGTCATATTCCCGCAAAATCTTATTATATTGATAATTCTTTAAAGCCATATTGGGATTCTCCTTTAACACTTGGCAGCCCATTTGATAAACACAGGCTGCTTATCGGTATCATTAAACCGACGTGATATACGTAGCAGCAACAAATACCATACAGCATTTTGGAATTCTATTGCTTATGTAATAATCTCTGTTCCATGGAGCTGTAATCTTCCTCCGTATAGGTTCTCTGGGGAAAAGCATTAAACCGGTTGTTTGGAGAAGGTTTTGCAGCGGCAGCAGGGGGTTTATTATTGCTTTTCATGGCAGCGATCTTAGAATGTTCTTCATCCAGCTTCGTAATCTGGGACAGATCTTTTGCCCCCTTCTTATGCCAGTTCTCCAGAATTTTATCGGCATATTTAAAATCCGGCTTCTGGGTCTGTAATATGGTCCGGTTGCAGGCTTCTACGATAATATCAATGGAAAAGCTGTATTTGTTCAGCCATTTGTTGATAAACTGTTTTTCAATCTGTCCGGGAGCACGGTTTAAACCAAAGGCTTTATTTACGGCACTGTAATTACTGTTATACAGGGCGGTAGATGCTTCTGCCTTTTCTACCGTATCGATACCTTCCTCAGCCCAGGATATGGCCACTGCCTCAATGTAGGAAGGGCTTTTTTTATTCTTGGACACACAGTATTCGTAGAGATACATAATCAGTTCGGCAGAGAAGCCGATACTTTCGTATAAGTACAGGATCAGCTGAAGATCCATGGGTTTAATCAGCCGGTCTAAATATATTTCAATAATATTCAGCAGCCATTTTACCTCATCCGTATTGGTAAGCTGCTTAATCTGTGCTTCGGAATAGGTTGGCTTATCAAAGGTTCTTTCCGGAACCGGTTCCTTTGCCTTGGCAGCTACCGGCAGTTCGGTATTTTGCTCCGGTTCTGCCGTTACTGCGGCGGGAGCCGGCTGCAGTTCCTCGGTATGCTGCCCCTGCTGTCCTGCCAGAGCATAGATATCATTAATGGTAATGGATACAATGTCATTATCTGCACTTCTCGCAAGAGATATTAAATTCACCTTTTCCCAGTAACAAAGAGCCCGGATAATGTCCTTTTCCGTATCATCCAGTCTGTCTGCTATGGATGAAATTGTGACCTGGGTATCAGTGGCGCAGTTTATACACCGAAGCAGATACAGATATACCTTCACATAAGAACCGTTGGCAGAGGGCATATAGTTATCAATAAACAGATTCGGTATAAGGGTGGTATCTGTAACACTGTTGGAATTTAATATAATCGTACTCATATGGTTTAACCTCACATCTTCCTTTGTCCTGCCATTATATCACAGGTACAGGATTAAGGAAATAGGGCATTTTCGCGGAAGTATCTGAAGATTTGTCCATGTGGATAATGTGGATAGTGTGGATAAGGCCATATGAGAATAATGTAAAATAATGTAAAAAGCGGTAGAAAACAATTAGAATCAATTGTTTATAAATTAACATACTGGTATTCCTCATGACAATTATGTGAACTAAAAAATCCACAGCCTTATCACAGTCAAATTGTTGATAAGGTTGTGGATAATGTGGATAACTATGCACCTAAGAGTGCTTCTCCTATAGTTACAACGTCTCCGGCGCCCATAGTTATCAACAGGTCACCGTTATTACAATTTTGTAATAAAAAATTTTCAATTTCATCAAAGCTCTCAAGATAGTATGCATCTTTACCAATTTTTCTTAATTCATTCTGCAAATCTTTGGATGAAATATCTCCCGGGTTCGCTTCACGGGCGGCATAGATATCTGCCAGAACGACTTCATCCGCAAGGGAAAGTGCCGTAGCGAACTCTTTTAAGAAAGCTTTGGTTCTGGTATAGGTGTGGGGTTGGAATACACACCAGGTGGTTTTATGGGGGTAATTTTTGGCTGCGGTCAGGGTAGCGATCACTTCGGTGGGGTGATGTGCATAATCATCGATTATAGTTACACCGCCGATTTCACCTTTATACTGGAAACGGCGTTCCGTACCGGTGAAGGAAGAGAGGGCTTTCTTAATAACCTCCAGTGAAATATTCAGACTCCTGGCCAGGGCTATGGCCGGAAGAGAATTTGATACATTGTGGCTTCCGATTACATTTAAATCAATATGGGTTAAAAAAGTTCCGTTTTCCATTAAATCATAATGGCCGTGACCAAAATTATCATATTCAATATGAACAGCCGTATAATGGGCCGCTGCGCCTGGTACGGCTTTTGCCTGGGGATTTATACTGTAAGTCATAAAGGAACAGGGAAGGTCTTCGGTAAAATAAGACACCTTTTCAATATCTCCGTTAATAATCAACAGACCATTTTCCGGCAGACGGTCAACAAACTGGCGGAAGGAGTTCCGGATATCCTCCAGATCTTTAAAGAAATCCAGATGATCGGTCTCAACATTTAAAACAACACTTTTTGTAGGATTAAACTTAAGAAAGCTATTGGTATACTCACAGGCTTCGGTAATAAAATGTTCCGACTTCCCGATACGTATGTTTCCCTGAATGTTGTCTAAGATTCCCCCTACAGAAATGGTGGGGTCCAAATTTGCTTCCAGGAGAATAAGGGAAAGCATGGAGGTTGTGGTGGTTTTTCCGTGAGTTCCGGCTATGGCTATGGCGTCCGGATACAGCTTCATAACCTGACCTAATAATTCGGCCCGGTCCATAATCGGGATACCGCCGTTTAGAATGGCCTGGTATTCCGGATTTGTCTCCTTAACTGCTGCGGTATATACGGCCAGATCGATATCTGCCGTGATGTTAGAAGCCCGCTGGCCATAGAATACCTGAATACCTAAAGACTCCAGATGTTCGGTTATTTTACTTTTTTTTGAATCCGAACCAACTACGGTAAAACCCATCGTATGTAAAAGTTCGGCAAGGCCGCTCATGCTGATACCGCCGATACCGATAAAATGTACTTTAATGGGACTGCTGAAATTAATTTGATACATAAATTGCACTTCCTATCTTAATTGATTATTTTTGAATTAAAATTAATGTGGGAAATAACCGTGTTAAATTTTTTAGGGTACTGCTGTGCCGTATGCCCGCATCGTACCGGTGCGGTTATAAAAGCAGCTGATTCCTGCTGTAAAAAGGCGTTTCACGGTTATATTATAATTATCGTTATCTATATGCTATTATAATCATTTCCTATAAAAATACAATTAAAAATTTCGGCACAACTACAAGATATGAAAAAAAATGGTAATTGTAACTTGACTTTACATTTAATTCATTATATTAAATTGAATTAATATGAAAATTTTAGTATAATATTGATTGTAAAATTATGTATTTTCAGCTTGACCTTATATTTTTAAGTAAATTTTATATTAAATTAGGTATAATGCTAAAAAATAAATAATTTATTTTAAAATATTTGTAAATTTTATTCACATTTATGTAAAAGAATGGTATAATGGTGTCAAAATAAACAATAAGAGGTGATTGCGTGATAAAGAAGGAAATGATTGCTATGCTGCTCGCTGGTGGACAAGGTTCGAGACTGGGAGTGCTAACCTCTAATGTTGCTAAACCTGCCGTAGCTTTTGGCGGAAAGTATAGGATTATCGATTTTCCCCTAAGTAATTGTATTAACTCCGGTGTGGATACGGTAGGAGTATTAACCCAATACCAGCCCTTAAGGCTGAATACCCACATCGGGATTGGTATTCCGTGGGATCTGGACCGGAATATCGGCGGGGTATCCATTCTGCCGCCCCATGAGAAAACTAACAGCAGTGAATGGTATACCGGCACAGCCAATGCCATTTATCAGAATCTGGAGTTTATGGAATATTATAATCCGGAGTATGTTTTGATTCTGGGCGGAGACCATATTTATAAGATGGATTATGAAGCCATGCTGGACTTTCACAAGCAGAACAAAGCGGATATTACCCTGGCCACCATACCGGTACCAATTGAAGAAGCCAGCCGGTTCGGGGTAGTCATTACAGATGATGAAAAGAAAATCACGGAATTTGAAGAGAAGCCGCCAAAGCCCAGGAGCAACCTGGCATCCATGGGTATCTACATATTTACCTGGGATATCTTAAGGGAGGCGCTGATCACTTTATCGGAACAAAAAGGCTGCGATTTCGGCAAGCACATAATTCCTTACTGCCATAACCGGGGCGACCGGGTATTTGCATATGAGTACAACGGATACTGGAAAGATGTCGGTACCTTAGGCTCCTACTGGGAATCCAATATGGAATTAATTGATCTGATACCCGTATTTAATCTTTATGAGGAATTCTGGAAGATATACACCAAAAGTGACACCATACTTCCCCAGTACATAGCGGATACGGCGATTATAAATAAGGCAATTATCGGTGAAGGGGCAGAAATTTATGGTGAAGTCCATAATTCGGTAATTGGTTCCGGAGCGGTTATTGAATCCGGTGCCGTTGTCAGGGATTCCATTATTATGAAAGATGCCGTCATCGGGGAAGGAACAGTGGTTTACAAATCCATAATAGCAGAAGGTGTTAAGGTAGGTGCTGGTGCGGAACTCGGTATCGGTGAAGAAGTACCAAATAAGAAGGAACCTAACATATATTCTTTCGGGCTGGTAACAGTCGCTGAGAAATCATCCATTCCACCGGGTGTAAAAATCGGTAAAAATACGGCAATTTCTGGAATAACCACCTTAGAGGATTATCCGGAAGGAGTACTCTCAGGCGGTGAGACTTTGATTAAGGCAGGTGGCAGGGTATGAGAGCAGTAGGTATAATATTAGCCGGCGGCAACAGCAATAAGATGAAGGAATTATCAGGCAAAAGAGCCATAGCTGCCATGCCGGTAGCCGGCAGTTACCGTTGTATTGATTTTGCATTAAGCAATATGTCCAATTCACATATACAGAAAGTTGCGGTATTCACCCAATATAATTCAAGATCTTTAAATGAGCATCTTAATTCCTCAAAATGGTGGGACTTCGGGCGGAAGCAGGGAGGCTTATTTGTATTTACTCCTACCATTACCGCAGATAACAGTTTCTGGTACCGTGGTACGGCTGATACCATGTATCAGAATATGAATTTTCTTAAGAACAGTCATGAACCTTATGTTGTAATTACGTCCGGCGATGGTGTATATAAGCTGGATTATAATAAAGTGCTGGAATATCATATTAACAAAAAAGCAGATATAACGGTGGTAAGTAAACACTTGAAAGAAGGGGAGGATGCAAGTAGATTTGGAATTATAAAAACAAATGAAGATGGAAGAATTGTAGAATATGAAGAGAAACCACTAAAGACATCTGCGAATACCGTATCTGTCGGTATTTACGTAATACGAAGAAGATTGTTAATTGAATTATTGGAACTGTCGGCTTTGGAAGACCGTTATGATTTTGTTAAGGATATTTTGATCCGTTATAAAAACCTGAAGAGAATATATGCATATGAGATGAATACGTATTGGAGCAACATCGCTACGGTAGATTCTTATTATAAGACGAATATGGACTTCTTAAAAAAAGAGGTCAGAGATTATTTCTTTAAGGAATATCCGGATGTCTATTCAAAAATTGATGACTTACCACCAGCAAAGTATAATCAGGGCTCTTCCGTCAAAAACAGTATTATATCCAGCGGCTGCATAGTCAACGGGGTAGTTGAAAATTCTATTGTGTTTAAAAAAGTTTATATAGGAAATAACTGTACCATTAAAAATTCCATCATATTAAATGATGTATATATTGGGGACAACACTTATATAGAGAATTGCATAGTAGAAAGCCGGGATACCATAAGGAATAATACAACCCATATTGGTGACCCGGGCGATGTTAAAATAGTAATCGAGAAAAATGAAAGGTACATACTCTAGTTTAAAACAAAAAGATAAATAATATTAAAGGGGGATCTATACAATGCAGATAACTGACGTGCGTGTACGCAAGGTGAGTAAAGAAGGAAAGATGAAGGCGGTAGTATCAATTACAATGGATAATGAATTTGTCGTGCATGATATAAAAGTAATTGAAGGCGAGAAAGGATTATTTATTGCTATGCCCAGCCGAAAAGCCGGTGACGGGGAGTATCGCGACATCGCACATCCGATCAATTCAGAAACAAGAGATAAAATTCAAAAAATTATTCTGGAAAGCTATGAAATAGCAGCCGAAGAATATGAGGAAAAAGAGATGTAATAAAAAATAATAGGGAGTATCTCAAAACTATTTAATAGGGGGTTTTGAGATACTTCTTATTTTTTTGTGCTTATTTTTCTGAAACTGGTTTATATGGTTTAAGGTACTTCTTTTACATTACGGCGGTTACACTTGCCTATTGGTGCACAGCTCCTTCATATTTAAAGATTGCAGATTCCTCTCCACATGGGTTATAATTAATAAATAACTGAAATAGGTTAGAGAACAAGGGAATTTTAACCGGTAAGCTTCCGGTGTTTTACCAATACAAAAAGATAATTAATTAGCAAGGAGATGGTATATGGGTAAGTTATTTAAGTTGCTATTTTCGCTTGTTTTGATCGGCATCCTTATGTATGCCGTCAACGACAGATATAACCTGGCAGCCTTGGTCTTAATGAACGGGAGTGCCAGCCAGGCCGAAAATGAACTTACCTTCGTAAATAATATCAGGCTGGAGATGTTAAAAGGTTCCCTGGAATCGGAACTGAAATTTGTCGGCAAAGTAGAAAATATGGAGTGGTTTACGGAAGATGCCATCGATATGGTTTATGCCATAGATGATGTTTCTATCTCGGGCGATTATGATTATTTAAGGTACAAAACCAACAGCATCTATGCACATATTGTAGGTTTTGGCAATATGCTGACCGTTACCTATGAATTTGAGTATAATGAAACTGCTGACGAAACTGCAGAAGTAGATAAAAAAATCAAGCAGCTGTTTCTTAAGTGGAAACTGGAGGAACTCTCAGATTACGAAAAAATCAGGAAAATCCATGATTTTATCACGGAGAATGCATCTTATGATACCAATACCGAACATTATTCGGCTTATGATAATCTTATTAATAAAAGTTCTACCTGTCAGGGGTATATGAGTCTGGCGTATAAAATGTTTACGGAAGCCGGGATACCCTGCCGGATTATAACAGGAACCGGCAATAAAGACAGCCATGGCTGGAATATCGTAAAACTTGACGGTAAATGGTATAACATAGACTGTACCTGGGATGATCCTTTAACAACAAACGGAAAGAGCATTTCTACCTATGACTATTTTTTAAAGTCGGATGCGGATTTTAAAGGCCATAACCGGGATACTGAATTTAAGACGGAGGAATTTTACAGGAGCTATACCATGAGTGAAGTATCCTACGAATAGCCGATCCTGGAATATATGGAATCAACGGCAGGAGATTATAATAAAGCCATGCATGAAGGCTAGGAAAATATGGATAACCTATGGAAAATGGCTATAAAAATATTGCTATAAAATATCCGATGGATTATAATTATTTTAGTGTGAAATTAAGGACATTTCACACCCTGATTTGAGGCAGTAAATCATCTGCCGGCAGATGATTTATGCCATGGGAGCTAGTGAAATTAAGGACATTTCACACTTCTTATTTGGGCATTACCGCAAGCAGGCTTGCGGTATGCATGGGAGCTAGTGTGAATTGCCTCGCCAAATGCATGCGAGTCATTAGAAGAATAGCATAGGAAGCTATTCTTCCAAAGGGGTGTTGACATGATAAACAGCAGTTTGCTGAATAAATGCGATTTATTTGCAGAAAATTTTATAATTTTACGAAAGAATTTTAAATGGGATTATTCCCTGATGCACCATCTTGGAGCATTGTACTACACCGACGCGGATCTTACCGTTAATGTAGAGGCAATCAAGGATGCCAAAGAAATTATTAAGAAAAATACCGGTCTTTTTTCTGCTTTTCGGGAAACAACTTTTTTTGCTCTTGCGGTGATGCTGTCTCTTGAATTGGACCCCAAGGAGCTGTTTAACCGCAGTTTTGAAATTTACGGTGATTTAAAGAAGGCTGGATTTTACGGGTCTCCGTTTCTGACCTTAGCAGCGGCTTCGATTGCAAAAAAGACGGATTTAACCGATACCGGGACGGTTGTTTTACGGGCCAGGGAATTTTATGATGCCATGAAAAAGAAACACCGTTTCCTTACTTCCGCCGACGACTACGGTTACGCTGCCATGCTGGCGATATCCGGATTATCGGTAGAAGGAGCGGTTCAGGAGATGGAAACCTGTTATGAATATTTAAAAAAGGATTTAGGATACGGGAATTCACTTCAGTCCCTGACCCATGTACTTACCTTAGGGAATGAGACCGCAGAGGTAAAATGCAGCCGTGCCATAGAGATTTATAAGGGCTTGACAGAAAAGGGCTGTAAGTTAAGTAAATATGATCAGCTGGCATCTTTGGGGATATTGGTATTGATTACGGAAGATGTGGATAAGATAACAGAGGATATTAAGGATATTTATGAGGTGTTACTGGAGAAGAAGGGCTTCGGAAAATGGTCTGTTACAAAACATCAGCGGACTATGTATGCAGCTGCCCTGGCAGCCTCGGATTATATCAGCGGCTGCCGGAAGAATACCATGGACATGACCCTGGCCTCCAGCATTACCAGTATTGTGACTGCCCAGCAGATTGCCATGATTATTGCGGCGTCCAGTGCGGCGGCAGCAGCAGCGGCCTCTTCTTCCAGCTCCTGATTATTAATGCCGGTTTAAAACAAATGAAACAGAATGGTACCGGAACATTCATAGAAAGGTATTAATATGTACATTATCATAGGACTAGGCAATCCAACCAGAGAATATCAGGCCACCAGGCATAATATCGGGTTTGATGTTATAACCCGTATTTCGGATGACTATCATATTCCGTTGGATTTTAAGAAACATAAAGCAATTTG
>JAEZSL010000242.1 GCA_023443925.1 Bacillota bacterium
ATCCCGGGAATTGAGATGAATGCAGGCTCCCTTGGACATGGAATAGCCCTTGGAGTTGGAATGGCCCTTGCAGCAAAGCTGGATAAACGCTCCTACCGTACTTATGTGGTCCTTGGAGACGGAGAGATGGCAGAAGGCTCGAACTATGAAGCAATGATGGCAGCCAGTCATTATAAACTGGATAATCTTTGTGCCACTGTGGATTTGAATGGTCTGCAGATCAGCGGACAAACAAAAGATGTATTATGCAGTGACGATCTCGGTGAAAAGTTCAGGGCATTTGGCTGGAATGTAATAGAAGTACAAGATGGGAATCAATGTTCTCAATTATTAGAAGGATATAAGCTGGCAGCCCTTGTCAAAGGTAAACCAAGCGTAGTTCTTGCACATACGGTAAAAGGAAAAGGTGTATCTTTCATGGAAAATAAAAAGGGCTGGCATCACGGCGTTATGACAGAAGAGCAGTATACTCAGGCGGTAAAAGAGGTAGAGGGGGTGTTACTGTGAACAAAATAACAAACCGGCAGATAATATGCGAAGTATTAATGGAAGCTGCCAAGAAGGATAAAGATATTTTGGTCGTATGCTCGGATTCCAGAGGTTCCGCTTCTTTGGCGCCGTTTGCGGAACAGTATCCGGAGCAGTTTATAGAACTTGGAATCGCAGAACAGAACCTGGTTACGGTATCGGCAGGACTTGCCTCCTGCGGAAAAAAAGTATTTGCAGCATCTCCGGCATGCTTTTTATCTACAAGAAGCTATGAACAAGCCAAAGTGGATGTGGCCTACTCCGGTACAAATGTAACACTGGTTGGCATTAGCGGAGGAGTCAGCTATGGGGCACTTGGTATGACGCATCATTCCTGCCAGGACATTGCTTCTATGGCTGCCCTGCCAGGGATGAGAGTCTATCTGCCAAGTGACCGGTTTCAGACAGCCAGGCTTATTGAGGCTCTCTTAATGGATGAAAAGCCGTCCTATGTTCGTGTCAGCCGTTCCGCTACGGAGGATGTATACAAAGAGCATATGGAATTTACGCTGGATAAAGCGAATATTATTTCAGAGGGAAAAGATGCGGTAATTATAGCCTGCGGAGAGATGGTGCCATATGCCATTGAAGCACAGAATAAACTTACGGAGAAAGGCTTCAGCATTGGTGTTATCGATATGTATTGTATCAAACCCATAGACCAGGAAGCGATTATAAAAGCAGCCCAAAATACAAAGTTTGTTGTAACGGTGGAAGAACACTCACCTCATGGAGGACTTGGAAGTATTACAGCACAGGTTGTAGCTGCAAATTGTCCAAGAAAAGTAATAAGCCTTTCCTTACCGGACGGTCATATCATAACAGGCACCAATAAGGAAATTTTTGAATATTACGGACTTGATGGTGAGGGAATCGCGGACACCATCGAAAAGGAAATGGAGTGATACATGAAGTATATACTAAGTATTGACCAGAGTACCCAGGCAACGAAGGCAGTCCTTTTGGATGAAAAGGGAAAGCTTATAAAAAGAGCGGACCGCAGGCATGAACAGCTTATTAACGAAAAAGGCTGGGTATCCCACAACCAGGAAGAAATCTATCAAAATGTGCTGAAGGCGGTAAAAGATGTGGTGGAAGCTTCCGGCATTGCAAAGAATGAGCTGCTGGCCGTTGGTATCAGTAACCAAAGAGAAACTGCAGCGGCCTGGGACAAGAAAGGCAGAGCCATAGGTAATGCGGTAGTGTGGCAGTGCAAAAGGGCAGAAGAAATTGCAGAAAGATTCAAAGAGAAAGCAGATGACATATACTGTATAACCGGACTTCCCTTATCCCCCTACTTTTCAGCTTCTAAAATGGCATGGTTAATCGAGAATGAAATCCGGGAAGAGGAATACTATCTGGGAACTATCGACAGCTGGTTATTGTATAAGCTGACAGAGGGAGGGAGTTTTAAAACAGACTACTCCAATGCATCCAGAACACAATTGTTAAATCTCCATACACTTAAGTGGGATGAAGAACTGTGCCGAATGTTTGGAATCCCATTAAAAGCCCTGCCGGAAATTTGTGACAGCAATTCCTGCTTTGGATCTACGGATTTTGAAGGATATCTGAACAGGGAAATACCCATATATGCAGTTCTTGGAGACTCCCACGGGGCTTTGTTCGGTCAGGGCTGCCATACAAAAGGCATGGTTAAAACAACCTATGGAACCGGCTCGTCTATTATGATGAATATTGGCGGAGTGCTTTTGAAACCAAAGTCCGGCTTGGCGGTTTCTCTGGCATGGAGCATGGCCGGTAAGGCCGAATATGTCCTGGAGGGAAATATTAATTATACCGGTGCCGTAGTTACCTGGCTGCAGGAGGATATGCATATGATAGAGACTCCTAAAGAACTTAAAGAGCAGCTTATGACGGCAAACCAGGAGGATTCAACCATATTGGTACCCGCATTTACCGGGTTATCGGCTCCTTACTGGAGAGGGGATGCGAAAGCCATGTTATATGGAATGACCCGCTCTACCGGAAAGGCAGAAGTCATAAAAGCAGCGGTTGAAAGTATAGCATATCAGATTACGGACGTGTTAAAGATCATGGAACAGGTAAGTAATACGAATATGAAAGAACTTCGGGTGGACGGCGGCCCAACCCAGAATCAATATTTGATGCAGTTTCAAAGTGATATGGCTGATACAACCGTCTGTGTGGCAAGCAGTGAAGAACTATCGGCAATCGGAGCCGGATATATGGCAGGCATTGCGGTAGGATTATACGATAAAGAAGAAGTTTTTCAGAATTTATCCTATCAGAAATACGTCCCTGAAATAAATTCTAAGAATCGGGATAAAAAGTATGAAAAGTGGAAAAAAGCGGTATCAATGGTACTGAATGAATCGTGATTGTAATCTTAAGTAAGATTAAAACGCAGCGGAGAATATTTGGCATATTCTTATGAGATGATCCCAATTGACGGAGAGTGGGAGTTACCCGCTAAGAAGGATAATGAAAGAGAAATTTGAATTTTCTTGGGGTTAAAAAGGATGGCTAATTAGAACAAGATAGAAGCTATATAAATTAAAGGGACTGTTTAAGAATAACGAAACAGTCCCTTTAAATGTGGCTATTTTTTATAGATTCGTATTGCCATATATTCTCTGCCGGGAAGTGTTATTTTAAACTTACCGCGGAAAGTACCGGCATTTTCTATTGTCATATTCCAGGTGTCAATTACTTCTACTTCATAATTGTGGTCCTCTTGAAAAGAAAAAGTTCGAAAACCAGGCCGAAAGCCGCTGTAATAATGAATAGCATAGGCACCTCCGTCAGCGATACCAACAACTTCATCCCATTCTCCTTTGGCGGGAATGAGACCGCCTCCGGGAGTCTGCTGCATAATCTCTGATAAAAATTTTATTCTGGCCGGGCTGTCTCCATGAAGGCTGCCTCCATGGGACCACCAGAGGATATTATCCGGGTGTTGATAGGTTTCACCATGGACAGGATATCCTCCTCTGACAAAGGCTTCCCAGAAACGTCTTGTCATTTCCTGTCCGCTTATATTACCCCATGCATGATTAATATTGCCTTCATATGCGATTTCATCCAGTACCACCGGTTTGGCGTATCGAACCCGCCATTCGTCCGTCAGCTCTGAAGATTTGTACAGATCCGTACGCTGTATACTGCAATGAGTTATCCAGGGTCTGCTAAAATCATAGAACTGGAAGCAGTTATGTATGGAGCGCAGATGTCCATAAGGATCATGTGTATAGATTTCCTTTGCATTTGCTTCCCAGTCGGCAACTGATTTATGGAAAAACAAATCATATTCATTGGCCAGGGACCACCATACATTACGGTAAGCGCTGAATCTGGCCATCACATAACGCAGGTAAAAGGCTTCCTCTTCGGATGACATGCGGCTAAAACCCCATCTGTCGTAGGGGTGCAGCAGTATAAGATCTGCTTCTATTCCTAAAGCTCTTAAATCTCTGATGCGTTTTTCAAAATTCTGAAAATGAACAGGGTTAAAGCGCTGAAAGTCCCAATGGTTACCTTCCAGAAGTGCATTATCACCGAATAAGACAAAATTATCTTCATTTAAGGCAGAGGAATCACAGGGTGTACCTTCATATGGGTAGGAGAGCGGTTCATGAAAATTATAAAGATAGTGTTTGGGAAAAATACAAAAGCGCAGTTTGTTAAATGCATTTTCCGATAGGGTTTTTAAAGTCTGTTCTTGCAAAGAGGCTGATTGATGGGTCCAAACATAGCAGGTGGTACCAAGGCAGTGAAAGGGAGTTCCGTCTTCATAAATCAGATGCTGTTTGGAACCAACTCTTACCGGACCGTGATTATTCTCCGAAGGTGGAAGCACCATGAATTTTCCCTTGTATTCTTCGGCTGAAAAAGTACCCTTAATGGTAAATTCATATTTTTCTTCGAAGGATGGCATAAAACGTACGATATATCTTCCGTCTCCGTCATAAAAGCCATCTACGGTTTTTCTTTCGTTGCAAGAAACAAAGACACCTTTAATACAATAGTCCGTAAAAGGATTTCCGTTCTGAAATCCTGGCAGGACTGCTTCGAAGGTGTCCCATTTTTCTAAGGATGTTGTATATATAACGTTATCCATAAAAATCCCCCATAATATTAGTTTTTATTATTATATAACATTAAGCAAAAGATAAGCTATAATTATTTTGCCGGGAAATATCACTATAATGAGGTCTTTACATTCTGGTCTTATGCTATACGGAATAAAGATAATGAATACCTTAAATCAATTTTATGTTAATCAAACGGATTAATTTATAGAATGAGTAATTTTGGGAGAATAGACTTATTTCGTTTTATATGGTAAGATTGAAAAATATTTCAGAACTCTTATATAATAAAGCAGTAAATAACTTTGGAGATAACAGAGGAGTAAATAGATGGATAATCTTATTTTAAGAAAAGCATACATTAAGGATATGGAAGAAATTTTACAGTTACAAATAGATGTATTCGAAGGGGAACAAAGGATTCCTTCTGAGCTTATCCCATTACCGGAGGAAAAATCTCCGTTGTGGTGGTGTGCATTAATAGGAAACACTATCGTTGGGGCAGTTGCTGCATGGAAGGAAGATAATCAAATACATTGGGGCAGATTTGCAACAAGGCAGAACTACAGAGGGTTACATATTGGTACAAAATTGGCTCGGTATTCTCTGGAAGATTTATTTTCGCAGCAGATAGAAGAAATATACATGGATGCAAGGGATGCCACAGTAAAAATAATCTGCAATATGGGCGGAGAAATTATTGGAAAACCAATCGAGTTTTATGATGGTACCGTAACACCGATTGTTCTAATTGAAAAAGAATTTAAAAAGTATACTGGAAATCGCAAGTAATGGGCAAAGAGCATTTTTGACTTGTTTTTCAGTAAGTGCAGAAAGAAGCCAATTGACACATAACGATTGGCTTTTTTTAAATTAGCCCACATCATAAAAAATTCAACAAATAGTTGAAATCTGTAAAAAACAGCTTGTAAAGTATGGATTTTATTGCAATTAATTGATACAATGGTAATAGTGCGCATTGGGTTTTGTATAAGTCGAGGGAATGGCACGGGATGCGTTTGCAGGATTTTACCCTTTTACATAAGGATAATGTCCTTGATATTTTAAATTAGCATTTAGGAGAGCGGACATGAAAAATTTTTTATTAAAGCATCATTTACTGCGTACGCTGGTGGAGTTACGCGGTAATCCGAGGGCATGTGTTTACACAGAACCAATGTGGGGGTTATCCATGAATCTTTGTTTACCATATGCCTCGGTATATATGCTGAGTTTTGGCATGAGTGATATACAGGTGGGTGTGGTAACTTCAATTTATATGTTTTCCCAGATGATTTGTGCGTTTTTATCCGGTATCATTATTGATAAGATGGGAAGAAGACTAAGCACCATGATATTTGATTTCCTGGCCTGGAGCATTCCCTGTCTGATATGGGCGTCCAGTCAGGGTTTTTGGTTCTTTGCCGTAGCAGCCTTGTTAAATGGTACAATGAAGATAACTACGGTTTCCTGGGATTGTTTAATGGTTGAAGATGCGCACCGGGATAAAATAACCTCAATATACTCCTGGGTTATTATCAGTGGCAACCTTTCGGCGTTGTTTGCCCCAATTTCATCCATTTTAGTGGCAAAGTTGGCATTAACACCGGCCATTCGGATACTCTATATCAATGCTTTTATTATAATGACTGCAAAACTGCTTATATTATATAAATTTTCAAAAGAAACAGCGATTGGTAAGGTAAGAAAAGAAGCAGCAAGGAACCGGTCCTGGGGTGAGATGCTGTCCGGTTATAAAGGGGTTGCCCGCTTGATAATAAACTCGAGAGGTACAAAGTTTGCAATCATAATCAGTGTACTGGTTGAGATTGTAGGTATGATCGGAATGACTTTCTGGCAGATTATAGCATCCCGCCGTATAGGAATACCGGATACCTTACTGCCTATCTTTCCTATGGTAAAGAGTATATTATCTATTCTGCTGTTCTTTTCTGTTATCTCCAGAATTAAGCAGTCAAACCTGAAATGGCCGCTGTATGGTGGGTTTTGCTCCGCTATTTTCAGCTGCGTATTACTGATTGCCATATCGGATACCGGGGTGTGGGGATATGTGATTTTATTCGTGTCATTATTATTCGAAGCTTTGGGCTCAGCCGTATTAAATACACTCAGAGAGTCACTGGTTGCCATACATATTAACCCGGAGGAACGTTCGGGAATCATGGCATTGCTGCAGACGACGGTTATGATGGTGAGTGTTCCCTTCGGATACATAGGTGGGCTCTTAAGTGATATTTCAAGAGCGCTGCCCTTCGTACTTAGTATTGCTCTGTTATTAATCGGAGTTCTGGCAACTACCGTATTTTACAGAGGTTATAAAAATGAAGCAGTGGAATCGTTGCCACAGGCAGAATCGATAAATTAAAAAGTAAAGCGGCCGGAATAAAATTTATTCCGTTGATTACTGCAAACCGCCGTTTACTAAATTGACTGTATGGTTTGATAAACCCAGCGTAAATTTAAAAATCAAGAATAGAAGCAATTATAATAACTGGCATGACGGCCATTTTCGCCGTCATGCTTTTTTGGTCCGGTACTCGGAATAATGCATTCTTATATGTCATTCGATATCTATAAAATGAAATTGTAAGTCTAGAAAGTATCCACAATTAACATACAAATCTGGTATGTCAGTTAGTCTATAATGTCTATTAAACTATAATCAAACATCCATGTCCAATAACCATTAGTCTAATAACTTTCAATGCTATTCTTATCCTGAATTTAATTTGTCGATAATATTATATTAATATTGTTTGCTGTCACATAATGGGTAATAAAAGATATTATGTTAATATAATTATTTTCTTTGCACGGAACTGTCAATACCTGTCTGTATCAGCTATGAAGAACGGAAGTTAACGGTGAGTGGTGAACCGATAGGGAAGCTGCATACGGGAAGGTCTGATTCTGCTAGTTTAAATAATTATTCCTGATCATGGTTTCTGCATTACAAGCATTGAACTTAATAAGGTTTGGTACAAAAATGTTCTGCATGCCATTGAAAAGTTGCATTACCTTAATCAGTAAAGGAGGAAATTATCATGCCAGTATCAAATTTACTTCCAAGTGATGATACTTTTATTGCTTCGGCATATCCAACAACGGTCTTTGGCAGTTATCCTTATCTTTATATGGGTGTATATATGTTTCCGGGAGATGATTACAGGACCTTGTTAAAATTTGATTTGTCTGCTATTCCTCCGGGCAGCAATATTGTGGAGGCAGCCTTAAATCTTTATATCTTCAGAAAAGACGTCCCCGGCCCGGAAATTATAAATATTGCTTTAAATCAAAGTAACTTCAACCAAAATACAGTCACATTTTTAAATGCACCTGGAGTTACACCTACCGGTATTACGGCAACGGTTACAGATGCAGATTTAAACAATTTTATCAGTATTGATATAACACAGCTTGCACAGCAATGGTATACGGATCCGGCGACTAACTATGGAATTACAATCATCGGACCGGAAAACACCTATTCCTTAATCGGCAGTTACAGTACGAATTTTACTAACAGCAGTTTATACCCGTTCTTACGGGTAACTTACCAGGACAGCTGCAGCTGTAACAGTGACATGACCAATGAGGTAATTCAATCCGGTAATTACACAATTTATGAGTCAAATACGTTTTTACTGAACCAAAGAATTCTGGGTACGTTCAGTGTTGAAAATACTGGGTTAACCGATGGACTTGCCGTACTGCAGATCCTGAACGGCAGCAGCATCTGGGTAGATGAGAAGTCGGCAGTGGTAAGTACAGGGCAGACGAAAGTACTGTCCACCACAGCCTCCAGGCTTGATGAAAGATTGTCCGTTGTAGGTATTGTGGAACCTATTATTTCCGCTGTACCAGGTGAAACCCTGAATGCAAACGATAATCTTTTTAACCCCAATAATGTTCCGTTGACCTTTCTTTCGGATAACCCGGATATTCCGGTAGATCCCAATACCGGTGTTGTTTCCGTTAACAATTCCGGAGTAGCCGTAATAACAGTAACTACAAAAAACATTGATGGGCCAAGTATAACTTTTACCATCATAGCGATTGGAAATAACACAGTATATAATCAAACCCAGGGAACTTTTTATTCTACGATTCAGCAAGCGATAAGTGCAGCCAATCCGGGTGACATGATACAGGCGGGACCTGGTATTTATCCTGAAAATGTCATCATTGACAGGCGGATCACGCTTAATGGTTCCGGCAGCGGCATTGGCGGCACCATAATTACCCCTGTATCAGGAGTCGGCATCTCTATTTCAAATGGAGGGCTGAATTCGACAGAACGGCTGACTCTGTCAAATTTACAGGTAAGCGGTGCTTTGCAGGGGATTTCTACCATAGGAAGCAATCAGCCCAGTCATATTACGCTCACTAACGTAGCTCTGCTTAATAATACAAATAATGGCTTTAATATTAATATAGAACCTGCATTTCCTGTTATGAACGACCTTATTATAACCGGCGGTAATTTTTCGAGTAACGTAATTGCGGGATTCCGGGTTCCGACTTATGCACAGGTTTCAAATGTAACGATCCAAAACAGCATGTTTAACGGAAATGCCAATGGTATACTGGTATTTTCAGGCACTGCTATATTTAACAATATTAATATTTCCAATTCCCAGTTCAACAACAATACCTCAAAAGGAATGTATTACGAAGCGCTGAACAATGCTTTCCTCACAGACAATACCATTGATAACAGCGGCACCGCCGGGAATTTTGCGGCCGGTATTGATATAAACCTGAAAAACGGTAATTACCAGAATGTAAATCTCATTAATAATACTGTGACCAACAGCGGCACCGGAGATCCGGTAAACGGAGCAGGGGCTGTAATTAAAGGCAGAAACGACGGAGCGAACAACGGTACACTTACCGATGTGACCGTATCCGGCGGCATTTACTCCGGAGCTCCGGTCGGAATACGCTTTGGAGAGAACGGTCAAAACAACAATTATCCGACGGACACCTTGGTAACCGGTACAACAATTGCAAACAATGAAATTGGTCTGCAAAACGTTACAACCGTTACAATTACTCAGAATAATAATACTTTTATCAATAATGGCATTGATCTTGCAGGCAGCTTCAATTAAGTAATTAAAATGCAGCGGAATAACGGAATAAACCATAAGGTATTAAGGTATAAGGCACTGGGAATCAGTGCCTTATGCTAATTAACCTGTTCTTAATTGACAGCAGAATTTATCTGGGGTATTGTATAAATAGGTCAGGCTGGTGTTATCTTACCCATTACTGTAAAACTCACAAATCCCATGTAGGTTGCATTTTTTACAGTAAATGCAGTTTTATGAAAGCAGGAATAACTGTATATATTGGGTATGGATAAGAAATGTCGGGCTGATATGACTGACGGTATTTGGTGTTATCTGGAAAGGTTGAATGGCATTATGGAAGAGAGAATAGAGAAAGTAATTAAGAATTTACAAAAGAATAACATGGCTGGTTATTATGTAGAAAGCAGAGAAGACTTACACCGGCTGCTGGCTGAACTGATAAAAAACGGAGAAAAAGTAGGCTGTGGTGATTCGGTTACTTTAGAGGATACCGGTGTTTTTGATTTTATTCGAAAGGGAGAATATACTTTTTATGATAAGCACCAGCCGGGGCTGACTTCTGAAGAGAAGCGGGAAATCTATTTGAAAAATTTCAGCACCGATACTTTTTTAACCGGGACCAATGCAATTACCCTGGACGGAAAGCTTTTTAATATTGATGGGAATGGAAGCCGCGTTGCGCCTATGCTTTATGGTCCGAAGCAGGTTATCGTTGTAGCCGGTTTGAATAAACTGTCCGACAGTGTTGAAGATGCAGTAATTCGCACCAGGCAGATCGCGGCACCTTTGGATGCAAAAAGGCTTAAGAAAAATACACCTTGTACCAAACTGGATCGATGTATCGACTGCGGACACCAGCAAAGGATATGCAATGACTTTGTTCTGATTACCGGGCAGTTTGTAAAGGACAGGATTAAAGTAATATTAATAAATGGGGATTACGGGTTCTAGGAAAATCGTTATGGAATTACTCCCTGGATGGATGGCTTTTCCGTAACAGAAAGGATAACAAGATTAATGAAGAATTTAATTCTAATTAATGGCACCATGGGGGCAGGTAAAACTATTACCAGCAAAGAACTTCAGAAGATTCTGCCTCACAATGTCTTTTTAGATGGTGACTGGTGCTGGAATATGGAGCCTTTTACTGTTACGGACGAGACGAAAGCGATGGTAGTTGATAATATTACATATCTGCTGAACAATTTTATCCGCTGCTCTGTATATGAAAACATTATATTCTGCTGGGTGATGCAGGAACAAGACATTATTGATCAGGTTATATCCGGATTAAACACATCGGACTGTCGGGTTAAAGTATTTTCTTTGATTCTTAATGAAAAGGCCTTAAGAGAAAGAATGGGAAAAGATGTTATGGCGGGTATCCGAAGTGAAGATGCAATTCAAAGGAGTATTGACCGAATTGATCTGTATCAGAAACTGAATACGGTAAAAATTGATGTAAGTAATATTTCAGCCAGAAGGGCGGCTGAGCTGATTAAGTCAAAATTAGCATTTGAAAAGTAAGATGTGGTATACTGCAATCTACGAAAGTGAAATAACCGGCATGAAATACATATATCTAAACATGGAGGTATTTGCGTGAACTGTATGATTGATATCAGGAAGGAAGGTAACTCGGTTTTAGCCTACCTTCCATTTAATCCGAGAACCGAGTTTGATGTTCCTAAAGGGGCTATTAATAAGTCATTGGTAAGTGGCCGTACACCAGAAGATATGGAGTATAGAAAAACGGTACGGCAAGAACTTTTTCCTAGAATCATTTTTGAACTTTTTCAAGATAAAGGCTAAGTAAAAAACTAAAATTTAAGGTTCCGGTTAGAAATCAAGAATTGATTAGTCAGGTATTTTGTAAATCATATATTGATAGTAGGTAAATTTTATAGTATTCTGGTTTAGGAAAAATAATTAATATTTGGAGGAAAGTTAATGAAAATTGTATTTTACATACCAGCAATTTTATTTACTATATTTTATGGATTGGCGGCAATGTCTTTGGGTATTAGTTCGATTTCACCGATGGCATTTGTGTGGATTGCCTTGTTTTTAGCGGCAGGAGTTTTATTAAGTAAAAGCAAATTTTGGGGGGCAATTCCTGGTATATTACCTGGATTCCATCTGATTTATATGAGTACAAAAGATACAGGGCAAGTTATGGATATAGAATTTCCCTTAGGCGTTATCGTACTGATTTTCTATGTACTTTGTAGTGGTTTTGTTATTGTTAAGAAATTAAGAAAATAAGTTTTTTATACCATGGTCTTTTAATAGTTCCCATTATTACTATCAACATTTAATATCAGTTGGTAGTTTTTTTGTTTGTAATTAGAATTTAATAAAATAGGTATATTACAAGTAAATACATAGGGACGAAATTGGAATAAAAAGGTAGAGTTAATCTGAATATGGTGGTATAATATGATCATTATTTCGCTGCAATTCAACGGAAGGAACTATATTATTATATTTTTCGAGGTGATCCTTATGAAAGAAAAAAGTAGAAAGCTGGTAAATGAATTTCTGGATGCAATACCCTTTGAGTACAGAAGTATATTTAATGAATTGGCTGAATACGCTGCTGCCTTAGGTTATAGTCCAAGAAGAACTAAAACAAAGCATTTTTCTATTGATTTTGCAAAAAGCAAATTAAAAAAAACAATTATGAAGTTTGAAGATCATGATAATGGCATACCATCACAAGTTCCTGGTTTAAGGCTTAAATTTTATGCGAACAAAACATACACAGACATTTTTGGAGAGGGTATTAAACGTGTCATTGAAGAATTTGGAGGACGCTATACCGGTTGTTATGGCTGCGGGAGATGTAAAGCTGATTTAGAAGGCTATACATATCTTTATCCTGACGGCAGAAGTGTTTTTCGCTGCGGCAGTGAACTGATTGCCATACATAATTGGAATGAAGGATATCTCGGGGAAATAAAAAATTTAATAAAAACACAAGACGAATATTGGTTAAATAAAGCAAATGCTTTATAAAATGGATTATTACAACAATGACAGGATTTTTGGGTGAATTAGATGTATATTGATAGAATAGAGACTAAAGATTTAATCTTAAAAAAGGCATCAATGAATGATATTGATGATATGTATTCCAACATCTGGACAGAGGAGGAATCAGCAAAATATATGCTTTGGATTCCTATAAAAAATATAGAAGAAGCCAGAGATAGAATGATAAAAACAATTGAATTTCAAAAGGATAAGATTGCATATCTGGTATATGAAAAAAAGAGTGGACAGGCAATTGGCTTTGCGGGCATGAAGGAAATAGAAGATAAGGTGTATGAAGATATGGGCATTGGTATCGGTTCAAAATTCGTGAGACAAGGTTATGGAAAACAGACTTTACTATCCTTAGCAGATTATTGCTTTAGAGATTTGGGAGCTGTTAAAGTTGTATGTTCCTGCCGGTCGGAAAATACAGCATCGAAGAATTTACAGCTTTCATGCGGTTTTCACTATTCTCATTCCCAAGCCATGGTTGATAAAAGAGATGGATTAAGTTATATACTTGATTTTTATGAACTCGTTAGAAGTGTATGATTACTGCAAGAACACAGAACTAATCAAAAATGAGCGATGTATTGGTATTATAGCCAGTAAATATTGTATCATACCTATAGGAAGATTCAGGAGGACCAAAATGCAAAAAGTTAGGATAACAATATTGGAAAGTCAATGCAGAGGTGGGTATCATAAAGCGGGTGAAGGTTACGATGTGGAGGATTTGTGTCCACCCATATGCCATGAACTTTGGAATAGTGCATACCCGATGATATATGCACTTCAAAACGGTGCTGTTTTGGACTATGGAAAAAGCAAAGCTACTAAGTTCAGTATTAAATGTCCTGATGGGGGACGCGTAATACTTTATGGAGAAGTGGTTGAATAAGAATAATATTTAACTGATTTGCTGTAGCTGGCAATAACGAAGAAAAGAATATTATTTAAAGACACATATAAGGGAGATACTATAGTGGCCAAAAAACTAATTTTTATCTGTGGACCCAATGGTGTGGGAAAATCTACAACTGGAAGAGAACTTATCAATTATATTGATAATTCGGCATTTGTAGACAGTGATTTATGTGCATTAAGAAATCCTTTTATAATTACGGAAGGGATTGATATTGGAAGACAGTTTATGCAATTTATGCTAACGAAATATTTGGAAAGTTCTTTATATGAAAGTATTATATGGTCGTTTGGCTTTCATGGTCATAGAAAGGCTAACTTTATAGAAATAATGGCTGAAATAAGAAAGCTGAATATAGAATTCGATTTTATACCTATCATATTAACCTGTGATTTAGAAGAGAATATTAGGCGAATGAAGCGTGACAATCGAGATGAGCCAAGAATTGACAGAGCAATTAAAAATACAAGAATTATATACAATAACCATCCTTTTGCTTGTATTAATACAACCAAATTGTCATTGAAAGAAGTAGTATATGAAATAATAAAGGTAGTAAAGGATGCTGCGAATATATTTGATGAAAAAACGCTACAATTGTTGTCGGAAGAATAATAATTCGCTGTAATACCTAATACATAATAAATAATTATGATAAGTTCTTTTACTAAGAATTGGAGGCAGAATATATATGAAAAGGAAAAAAGTAATTGCCATAATAATCTTGTTAATAATTATACTTATCC
>JAEZSL010000259.1 GCA_023443925.1 Bacillota bacterium
CATCGACACCCCCGGTTAATAATTTAGTCCACCTAGGAAGTACTAATTCTTCTAGCTCCGTCTGCCGTTCCAGTAACGTTTCTTCACTGGTTTTTAATTTTGTATTTTCCCACGGAAGCGCCAGCCAGGAATTGTAGAAGTTTTGTAATAGCTCCGGATCATCTTTACTTGAAAGATATTCCTTTGCAATATCTGCAAATCTGACTTGGTGACTGTAAAGGGTATTGATCCAGAAAGCCACTTTTTTAACATATTTCGTTTTATCAATTACAGTTCTCCATCTACCTTTTCTTAGCATGGTAGGTTTATGCCTGTCATTGATTATGGAGCCGCATTCCTGGCATACATAATATGCTGTTTCGGCTCGGTCAGCAATTGACATTGTTTCATCCTGTGAATAGATAATCTGTGCGAATTTTAATTCGATCATCTCTCCACAGTGGGGGCATGGCACAAAATAATGTTTCTCTATATCCGCGCTCTCTTTCGCTTTCCAGATATGACCGCTTTTCAAAGTTGGTGTTGAAGTGATAAATATCTTTTTATTACTGGTAAAGGTTTTAGTTCTTTCCCTTGCAAGCTTAATCGGATCCGCTTCTTTTTTACTGGCCCCGGGATATTTATCTACCTCATCTAGGAATAGATATCTCATAGGATGGCTTGCTACACCGGCAGGGCTATTGGCGCCGGTTAATACTATGTACATGTTATCAAATTGCAATTCTAGCTTTTGGGATGCATTCTGCCGGAAATGTTTTCTTAATTCCGGTGATAATAAAAACATAGGTTGCAATCTATTTTCAGAAATACTTTCTGCCAGTAAGTCGGTTGGATACACTATCATAGTTGAAGCCGGGTCTTGCATCACAATATAACCAATCATGTTGTGCAATGCTTCAGTTCCACCTACCTGTGTAGGTTTTACGAATACAATTTCTTCACATTCACTATTAAATTCATCCATTATCTCGCGCAAATAAGGTGTTACATCATTATTCCATCCTCCTGGTATCGCGGAAGTTTTCGTATCAAGTATACGGTATTGTTCCGCCCACTCCGATACTTTTATATCATCCGGAGGTTTTAAGAATTGGAGTGCACTTTTCTGATAGGCAGTGCAAAGAAACTTTCGCAAGTCACCCCTCCTGATTTGTGGCTGCAGCAATTACGAACCCAGTTAACTGCTTTACAACCTCTTCCTTAATTTCTTTTTCGATGTGCCTTATTTGCAGTGGTTCTATGTATCCGTTTAACTTGTTGGTTACTTTACTTGGTAAGGATAATGCGAATTTTTTAAAGATATCAAAAAATCTTTCATAATCCTTTTGTATAGACATTACATCAATGTATTTTCCATGTGCTATATCAAATTTATAGCGGTGCAGCTCTCCCTGGGATTCCTTAAGGGCAATATCAGCTTCTAATTTCAGAAGTTTTAATTCTTCTTCACGTTTAGAGCCTCCTTTATTTTTCAGTTTTTCAGATTGATATTTGACGAAACGCGAAATGGTGGGAATCATTTCGTATTTTTTTCCGTGTTCAGTCTCTACTGGTTCTATGATTCCTTCTTGCGTCAACTGCTGAATTCTTCTAACAGAAACGCCAAATATCTGGGCTATAATTTTAGTGTCACAATATAGTTTTTTCTCCAAATCTTTCTCATCGAAAATATCTTTGCTTTTCTTCGATGTTGAATTGGTTGCTTTCCCAGTGGCCATACGGGTTCCCACCTCCTTGTCTTGTCAAGTTTTTTTAAGTGGCGTAACGAAATGCTAAATTTATTTTTTTTATTATACAGGGAAGGCATGGGGCTCGCCGTGCCCGTAAACGCCCCCACTCCCTAGAAAGTACCTTGTGAAATATTTACTGTTAATAATCTAACACAAAAATAAGAGGCCCTAATAAATAGATGCCTCTTATTACTTTAATTTTTAAATACTTTTTAACACGTATTTCCAACTAAATATTCGATACTATTAATCAAACCTCATGACATATAAGATTTATTGATTAACTTAATTATTGATTGAATATCTTGATGTATTTCATATATAAAGGTGCTTTGTTTATCTTTTTTATTAATAATTACATTTGCTGTATTAACTAATTTATCATCCAATTCAATTATTTTTTCACTCAGCTTTTCATAAAAATCATTATTTGCATAAGCAAAATATGTACAATCCTCAAGCATCTTTATAAACACTTTGGTTATTTCTTTGTAATCATCATATAATTTACCAAATTCATTGAACTTTAGCATTCTAACAGCGATAGGTATTTCTTTTAAAAGATAATCTTCGAATACAGTTTTATAATAATCTGCCTGTAGATTTATGCAATTTATTTTTTTATTTTGAAATAATGCATAAAAAGACACAAGCAAAGAAATTATTGATATAAGTAAAGCCCAATCTTCAGTTTTCACTATACTACCTCTTATCTTATAATAAAATTGTACTTCTAAATTTATTTACAATATCTTTCTTATTAGATTGTATATCTATTAACATTCTTGCCTTATCTTTACCATATAATTCAACCACTTCATAACAAAATCCTTGTATAAAAGACATGGCAACATCCTCAATATTATCACTTAAGATGAATGTATTTTTCTTTGAAAAATCCATTAAATCTTTTGCCTGTTTTTGATATACATTTCTGCCAAGTTTATTACCAGCTAAATTAGTAGTTAATTTATCGAATTTAAGTTCAATAAAGTTTTGCTCCATCTTAATCTCCCTCCATTTCTACTATTAATGAAAAATTATATGCTGTTCCAGGTATATATGTTGGTGATATTAACATAATATTTTTACTGGGAATTTTATTAATGAAATCATTTTCCTTATTAAATCCAATCCAATCATCTTCATTATATTTTAGAAAATCTAACATAAATATAATACCTTGATTACCACTCAAAACATAACCATAATGTGTATCTGAGTTTTCTTCCAACGATTTAATAAGTGAAGTAAGTCCAGTACCGCCAGTCCCAGTATCATAAAACCTTCCAGTTATTCGATCTTGAAATGATGCAATATTAAAAAAGTCTGTTTCATTATAATCTTTATCAAAATAATCCTTATGATTATTATATGCTAAATTTACCTTTTCATAACGTTCTGCATTACAATATTTTTTATTAATTATTTTTTCTTTAAGTATATCACCAATACATTTAGTACTAAAGTTAATAACCGCAATATTTAAAGCGCAATAATTTTTATCTTCTGCCTCACCATATTTTCCATAATCACTGGCTACATCAATATCAATAAGGCAATCTGTTTTAGTATGTTCCCGAGCATTATCAGCCAACTCTGAAAGCATTTCAGAAATTTGGTTTCTATAATTTTCATTAATATTGAAAAATTTTAAAAAAGTTTTTATTTCTGACATTAAATTACATATATCCAAAGAATCATCTGGTGCATTACCATCAATAACTCTTCTAAAATGGCTATTTCTATAAATTTTATTGAATTTACTAATAAATTCATTTCCATCTATTTTATTAAGTAAATAATTAAGTAATAAAGAATGGTTAATACCATTTGTATGAATTCCAGAATTAGTATCTCTAAAATAGATTTCTGTAGTAATATTGTAATCAACTAATAAGGTATATATAATACATTCTAAGAATATATATGTCAACTTATCAATGAATTTCAACTGATTATAATATATTGTTAATTTTTTGAATGCTTTCTTATAGATAAGAAGACTATCGGATATTTCATTTAAAAGATTTCTTATAGTTATTCCATTAATAATATCTACATTACCTAGATCTATTATTATTGTCCCCTTTTTATGCAGTTTCCTAAAAACTGGTTTACTTCTTGTATTACAAGTTATTAGACTTTTACAATGCATAATATCCCCCCTATTTATGGCAATATCGCTTATTTTCTACATTGTATATTATTTGCTTTCTAATTTCAACATAAAACCACTCATATTTCAGAGTGGTTTCAATAAATAATAAATAATATTATTTATACCTTTTCATATTTCCACTATAACACATTTAATTGTGACTTTCGTGACAAATTATATTTTCTTTAAAAAATCTTTCAGCCGCTTTTTTGCAACTATCTTCTGTATGTTTACCGCCCATTTTATGGGCAACCTGAATCCACGTTAAATCCTCTACATATCTTAAGTTTAAAAGTCTTCTCATCCTTGAATCAGTTAAACTGCTAATAAATTCCTCTGCTAAATTAATTGATTCCAATAAATCCACTTCTAGTATTTCAAGTGTTGCTTTACGGGAATATAGTAATGTTTTTTTCTTACTGTATTCCGGAAACGGGAAGCCTCTTACCTTAAAGTTTTCAATACCTCCGAGTCCACCTTTTACAGAATCGACCACAAATCCCTCTGCTTCCATTCTTAGAATCTGGTTTTCCAATGAATCTATTTTACGTCTAACCTCTTTTACCTCTTCCCGTATCTCTGCGTACTGAATTAATACTTCCTTGGTTAAGTTTTTAGTCAAATAATCATCCCCTTTTTATACTCCTGCTGCCTCATTAGGCATTTTGATTCCTGTTACTTTTCCAGATATTCTTCGTTCTTCTCTTTCTAATATTTCTTTAAGTTTTTCTTCGAGTGGGTCTATTATGTATTTTGTGTTTTCTTTCTCTTTAATCATCCTGCTGCCTCCTGACTTTCATCTTCTAAATAGTACACAGTCATCTGGATTAAAGCAGTCCTCTGCATATTCGCAAAAGTCACAATCCATTATTTATCATTCCTTTCTTTTACAGTTGATTTTTCGAACATTTGTTTGTATAATAGTAATTAATTTTAATTGTGAGGTGTTTTTATGCCGTTCTTCGAGCCGGATAGAAGTCCGGAATTTAAAATTGATTATAGTGTCAGGCAACCCGTATCCGTGATAGCTGCTTTTAATCCGATGGGTGAAATAAAACCCGTCCATTTTGGGATTATAAATTTATATGGAAATACCTGCAAGGTTCAAATCCAAGGTATTAAGTATTCAAAAGACGTGCGTGGTGGTAAGTCCTTTTGTTGTACTTATTTATCAACCGACCAGCTTCGGGAATGTATATTAACTTATTACGGTTCCGATCATAGGTGGGTACTTGGAAGTTGAAATTTTATGTAAATAAAAAACTACCAACTAAATATTGATAGTTGGTAGTTTTTTATTTATCGCATTAATTGTAATGATGCAATTTACTGTTTTTATGCTTCTGTATCAATAAATAAGGTATTCTCTCATATATGACCATCTTTCAAAGTTGGTGATTTCAATTTTGCACCTGCCTTCATTAAGTCTTGTGCTTTTTTCAACCCTGTAGACGGTTCTATGATCCTTGACTTTAAAGAATTTTCTAGCATCTTTATTACTGGTGATTGAAACATAGATTTTTCCTTCATTGAATCGTGGACTATTTGTAATCCTAAAGCTCTATCTAATATATTTTTTCTATTTTTTATAGCTGATGATTGTAACATAATTCCTGCCATTATTGAATTATTATCTGTTTTCAATGGCTTCAAAGAATCTTCTACCATCTTCATTGCTGTCGTATGTAACATAGTTCCCGCTGTTATTGAATCTTGTGCCATTTTCAATGCTAACGATTGCTTTAATATACTTTTTTTGAAATCTACATTAGCATTTTTTATTATTGATGATTGCAACATAATTCCTGCCTTAATTGAATCTTGCGCTATATTCAGTGCTGACGATTGCTTTATTTGGGCAAGTATGTCCGAATAAGCTTGTGATTGTGATGACTTTAGACCGCTGGTTAACATTGGCATTATAGAAGCTGTAAGCAAATTATTTAGTACTAGAAAACTTGGTTTGTTTTCAATATTCGTAAATTCAAGTAATTTTCCAGTAGCATTTATAACATCCTCAAGATCTTTCTCATTAAAATCTTTCTCAACTAATTTATCAATAGCGGCTTCTAAACTTTTGTTTATTGACTTTAACATTGCTTTGCAATAAACATATTTATCTTTATAAAAGAATTTATTGTGAGCAATTTTGTTTCTTTCTTGTCTTATTTCATCAAGTATGCTTTTGTCAATTTGAGGGATGTTAGCTTCTTTATTAATAAAAAATCTATCCCATAAACTTCTGCTTCTACATTTATTTATTAATTGTTGAATCTCTTCTTTGGTAAGTATGACCATGTTTTCAACCGTTAATTCTCTATCTAATAATAATCCAAAATCAACCTCTGGTATTGGAGTGAATAGATATTCCTCTAATTGATTTAAATCTAATTCATACAAAGCATCTTCAATTAATTTATTTTCATTACGTATATTTCTCGATTTAAAATAATCTTTAAAATTTTGCGAAAAAGTATTTTTGTACCCTTCTACACCTAAAGATTTTAAGAGAATATCAAGTATTAGCTCACGCATTAACCTTTCAAATTTACCAAACAGAGGAAATATTTTGTTGCAATAATACTCAGAAACTGAATCATGAGTTAGTACTATAAAATACTTTTTCCTATGCTCTCCTTTTATCAATCTATTATGCATTTCATTTAATACTTTGTATGCTAATGATTCTGTAAACTGAGCTGTTATATTTACATAAGACATATCTTGATCAGGATTATGAACAATTTTATAAGTCAACACATAGTTTTTTTCGCCCATATCAATCTCAAAATCTATATCTGAAGCCTTCATAAATACCTTTTGGAACATTTCATGTATTTTTGCTCCTGATAAAATATCGTTGTCATCATTTTTATCTCTTTTAAGAAAAATATACTTCATTAATGCTTTCATAAATCACCTCTTTTATTAATGCTGATTTAATGATAATACATATCTTTCCAACTATCAATATTCATTTATCAAAGTACGTCATATTTTAAATTAATTTACATTCTATTGTAACTTATACATTCTATCATCGTGCAATTATTCTATTTATGTTTTTAATCGTAACTTCCATAGTTCCATCCGTGTTATTTATTACAGCTACATTTACAAGATCCAGATACTGTTCCATTGGTATATTTATTTCAATTCCCTGGTCTGTAGTAAGGAACTGCTTTTCGAATTTTCTTATCGTAGCTTTTGTTATAGGTTTTACTTCTCCGTCCTGCAGGTCATATTTTTCCAATCTTTCAAGAAATTCTTTTTGAATTTCCGGACTATCCCCATAAAGAAGATCAGCCAATTCTTCAACTTGGATGCTTCCATTATCTAAGTTTCCTTGATATATAACTCCTTTTGCCTCCATGGGTTTATGAAAATTATCCGGGAAGTGTTTACGGTTTATGTAGTCTATCGCCTTAGTGACGATATTTAGTTTTGCCTTGGTTGACAGTTTGTCTTTACAGTTTAAGAAAACAGAGGAAAAATAATCAGTTTTAATCCCGTTAATGTCGTATTTTTTCTCAATTACTTTTAAACTGTAATCATGGAGATTGATAACTACTGCCTCCGTCAGTTTACTTGACATGGAAGGGAGGGTAGCTTTCTGTTTCCTGATTTTGTTGCTTATCCCATATCCACCCTTTTCGATTGAGTGGATATAGGATTCTTTGTAATTCATTTTTAGTACTGCCATTTGTATCAGGCCTTCTACCTGGAAGGTTACAACAAATAAATCTGCTGCCGGTATGTCAATATTCTGAATCATGATTTCAAAGAGTTTATAGGCCAGCTGCTGGCTGACGAATGTCATATTTCTTTCAATAAATCCGTTTAGCATGTCAAAGACCTCCGAATCTTCTTTAAATTCACAGTCTTTTGTATCATCACTGCATATAATCCGGTAAATATGATTTCTCAGAAAATCGTATGTATCCTGAGTCAAGTCCAAAAGAGTATCGGAAAATTCTAACTGGCTGTTATTGGTATTTAATATGTGCATGACGGCATTCCGGATAATAATTTCATCTTTTTCCATATGGCCTCCTTACACTGGTTTTATCCCAAGGATACAATAACCTTCCTGCAGCCCAGGGTAGTTTTGTAGTAAGTAAGTTACTTCTCTGTCAATGTTCCGGCCGGTCGGGTTTTTATCTATGCATTCGCACAACCGCAAGATATCACCGACTTGATAATCCCGATCGTTAAACCGAAGTTCGAAAGGCTTGATTTCTCTCAATACATCCGTGAAATAGATGTGATCTGTCTTTAGTTCATGGATTTTGAGGCCGCTTTCCTCTTGCTTTTCCTCCTGAATCTCTTCGGTATGGCTTGTTTCCTCAATTGCATCTTGAATTACTTCGCCTTCCACTTTTTCTATTTCCTGATTATCTGGAGCATATTCTGGATACTCATTAATATTAAACTGGCCCGGAATCTCTTCCTTTGGTTCTTCCGGATCGGCTGTCTGTGTTGGAGGTTCTGGTTTCTTCTCCTGCTGCTGTGCTTGTTTTACCGGTTCCGGCTTCTTGGTCTTATCCGGCTTCGAAGCCTTGGTTTCGACCTTCGGTTCCTTTTTCTCTTCCGGTTTATCCTCCGGTTCGGGTTCCCCGTAGTATTCTACCCAGGGATCCGCTGCTGCCATGTCAAAAATATTATTCACTACATCAAGAAAATCCAAATAGGTATATTCAATGGTTGGCCCACCAAAAGCCTTATATTTGATTTCGCTTTCTTCGAAGAACGCCATGTTAAAACCTTTTTTAAAAGAAAAGTGCTTACTTGGATTTACTAATTCAGATATTTCCTGTGTCATATCATTAACGGATAAATTCTTTCGGAAAAGTACAGATAATTCTTTTAATAACTCTCTTCTGATTTTGTCCCGGAAGAGTTCTATCAAAATATTTTTCAGGTTAGAAATATCTTTATTTTCTTCCTGTTTAAAATCTGATTCCGATCGAGTAAAATCAGGGCTTTCCTCCGTTTGTTGCGACGTCGCAACAACTCCATTTTGTTCCGCTTCATTTCTAATCTGTTTTATCTCTCGGATCTCTGTTACCGTGGTCTTATCTGTTACCAGTTTTAATTCTTCATTATCCATATTAAGCATTTCAGCCAACTTACTGCTGCCGTAACCGGCATACTCCGGAATCAGAAAAGGGCTATTTCCATTTTCACTGAATTTATCATTTATATTCATAAAACGTGATACATTACTCTTATCTATGTTGTATTCATTTTTGGCAAATTCATAGATATTTTTATAGCCATCTTCCTTATACAGTTCCCCGTCCCTGACCTGCTTTAAACGGTACCCGATGGAAACGAAGCTTTCAGCAACGCTGTTTAACTTGCCTTTGATGATATTCTTAATCGTTTGGTAGCTCATATTTTCATTCATTATTACTTCATTCTCAGACATATTGCCCTCCTTATCTTATAACCAGGTTTCTATGATGCTTCTCGGATCATTCTTTGCACGGTCAAAACGCAGCATCCAAGGGAATGTATCCATGATATCGTTTCTTAGTTCTTTTACCTGGTCCCGGACCATAACTATGTTGGTCGGCTTGTCCAGGTCAAATACTCTGGCCACTGCTGCCTCCGGATAATCTTCCGTATGGAAATAGATTGCTATGATCGGGCATTGAAGATCACTAAGATCTACGCGTTGAAAGGAATCTATTTCTATGGTTTTACACTTTATCTGTTTCATGATTTCCTGCATACTCAATATAATTTACCTCCCATTAATTTTCTTATGATATCCTCTTTTTGATATATCCCGGCGAAGTTGTTCACTTTCCGAAAATTTTTTTCTATGTAACGCTTACTTTTTCCCAAGGCTTTTGCAATCTCTTCCACCGTGTATTCATCCTCCGAAAACAATTCAAAGAGCGAGTCCTGCAGCTCGGTTTTTAATTGCAGGTCTTTTTCATGGTTATGGTGCGGGCCTCTGCTGCCTTCGTGATCTTCCAGACTCAGGTCAATCAAATTCATGCCATAATCAAGGCCGCCCTGGGATCGGAATACGATGTGATGTTTATGCAACTATACTGCCTCCTTGATCCGGTCTTTTTCCAGGATGTTTTTCCGAAAGCTGTCTACAAATTGTTTGACCTGTGGTGTAGTGGTGCAATTATTTTTACCTCTTACCTGGATAATTTCATCCTTGCGAACCTCCATTGTATAAAAGGGTTCTTCCATTTCTTCTGTTCTCCGTATAAATAAGATAACCGTTTCTTTTTTTACCACCCTGTCCACATATGTTCCAACACAGTGATGCAGTTTCTGCCCCTCCATGATGATATCACTAGTTTTTTCCGGTACCACAACGGCAAAGCTTTTGGTTTCATACGAATATTTTTCTACCGACTCAACTCTAACTTTTGTGTACTCCTGATCTTGATATTCATTTTTCTTATCCAAGACACGCTTTGTTGTATCGTCATGCGCTTTTTTAAAATGCCTTGGAAATAATACAAATTCGTTGTTCAGATCATAACCAAGTAAATTGCAGTTATAGATATAATCACGCCAGTCACTTAGTACGTTTTTTGTGGCTCCATTCTGTTTTATGTACTTAAGGGCTTTTCCAATGGTGGTATGCTCAAGGACACGTCCCAGGTTATCCAGATCCAGATTATTTTCTGAAATAAATTTAATTTGCTCATTACTAAATCTGTTACCTTCTTTTTCTTCCATCTGCATGATCTTCAAAGCATATAAATTTCCATCAAATTCAATCAGCCGGTTAATCTGCTGTTTCGGAATATTTAATATTTCCTGCATATTCTTTCCTTTTTCGTTAACCGTACTGGTGTAATAATTAGATACATAGTCATTGGCCAAATTATAAAGTTGCATCTTGATTAAGTATTCAATAAATCTCCGACTCTCAAAGTGGGAAAGGAACGAATCATGATTGACTACATAACCCTTCTCGTGTTCGGCAAGCTGTTTTAAAGCGCAATATTGAAAAGTCGTTCCCTTTAGCACTTCATCCAGATTTTTATAGTAAACGATACCTTTCCCAAAGGTAATATTTGCATAACCATATCCGCCGTTACTATCCCACCAATACGGCTCACTGTATCGTTCGTGAAGATTGTAATATGTCTTAGCACGCTTACCATTAAATACAACCCTGGCTTTTTCATGGTACTTATAGTTTTCATATTCAAATCCACAGTTTCTATATGCGTTAAAATACCTACTGACAAATCCATCCTCTGTTTTTTGCATTAAGATAATTTCTTTTATATCCCTTATTTCCCGCTGCCTTCCGGTTGCTTTATACATTATCCTGCTGCTGCAGGAAGTACATATACCAGTCTCATTATGTTTAGGCTTTTTATCTTTCTTTGTATCAATACGTAATTTCATTTCACAATGCGGACAGGAAACATTAACATAACGATGGTTACTTTCTGCTTTATAAAACTGGTATCTTTGATTAGAAAAGGAATCGTCTATAAATTCTTTAAAATCTTCCGGTATTGGAATGGCATCTATAATTTCCATTTGCCTTTCAATCCGCTCAACTCTCAAATCCCAAGCCCTTCTTGTTTTTATGCTTCTGAATTCTTCCTGCATCCGTTGGATACGACTCATTGGATCATCGTCATAATAATTCACATTTTTCGTAAACGTTTGAATCGCTTTAACTGAATTTTCGTTTACCATTTCATAATAATTTTTTACTCCCCAGGAAACATGCGGAAGTGTTTCAATTTTTTGCGTCTTCCATGTCTTGTTGCCGACTTCCAGTAAAGCGTCTTCCTTATCAGTTAGAAATAAGCAGAATTTCGGTAGTTGCTCCCCTTTTCCTAGATTTTCATATAAATTTACCTGAAGGATATCTTGACCGGACAATGTAAGAATCTCAGCGGTAACAAGCCAAGGTTTTTTATACTTCTTTTCAATGTCCAGTGTTAGAAACTGTATTTTCTCCAATGTTTTCTTTTTCATGGCTTACCCCTCCATGTAATAGGCTTTCGCCCATTTGAACACTGTCATGTCCGCTATGTATTGTTCTTTTGTCCTGGTGCATTCTTCCCGGCATTTCTTTTCGACGGAATCAATGCAGGCTTTTAAATTCTTTTCTTTGCTCCGGACTATGGCAGCGAATGAATCATCCATGCACAAGCTGCTTAAATAATCTACAATTGGTCTTACTGGCATCTTGGAAGAAATCTTTTCTTTTTCTACGGTCAGTTTCCCGATCGCAGCACTCATGGTATCCGCTATTACCGGTATCATCCCCTCCGCAAAAGCCTGGGCGATTTCTTCATCTATTCCGTTTTCTTTGGCCAGAACCAAAATATTCTTAGTGTCATTTTCATTAAGTAATCCGGCTGCTGCCTGGTTTATTTCTTCTACCGTGTTAAACTCGCCAAATATATTAAACATAAATCCTCCTATCTTCCAGGTATGAAATAGTCATGTGTTTTAATTTGGATTCAAAGTAACTGGTGTAAGTATTGGTTAGTGAGAATACAAACTTAACTTTGCTTTTTTCCAGATAAGTAAATAGCTGCTGCCAAAGGTCGGCATTTTTTACTGGCTTCCCTTGGTTTGTCCAATCTGAAAAATTCCATTTGTAAAACCATTCCTGGATCATGGTTTCGGTTACATATGTACTGTTTATATATAGATTCACAAAGCAGGGCTTTTTTAACCTCTTTAAGGCTACGATACAAGCTTTCAGGGCTGTCCGGTTTTTGCTTGTATTGGTCAATCCCTCGTAAATTTCCAGCGTTACCGGATCCCCATTGGATGCTATGTACTCTAAGATAATGCAATAAATTCCGGTACCCTTACTTAGATGCCCCTTGAAGTCTATATTGATATAAATGTTTACCTCCATATTTCCTCCGTTCCTTCATCCGGCGGGCTGCTCCTAATTTCTTCAATCCGGCTTTCCGTATACTGGAAATAACTCATTCCCGTGTACTGATTTACACCGCAATGGATTGAATCTTTATCAATGTAGTACCCTGGTGTCGGCTTAGGGCCGTTTTCAATCAGATCCTTTACAGTCCATCTTCTATACCCTGTTCTTTCCGGCTCCGGTCGGATAAGATTACGGGAAGAAGAATACTTAATCAATTCTTTTCTCTCTTCAACTGGAAAGAGACTTAATTGTATTTCCTCTTCCTCGTCCGGTTGCTTGACTATGTAATTTGCTAATTTTTTATATCCGCCGTACTCGTATATGCTTTGATAATTTACACGGCCGTTCTTCCAGCAATTTTGAATCATGATATCGGTATCCGGTTTACCTCTTGATCTGTTAACCAGTATGTGAATATGGACTCCTCCAAGTTCCCCGATTTCCATTCGGTATACAAACTTAAACATTTCACCGCGTTTTTTGTATTCTTTTCTCGCGTCCGCCAGAAAATCTTTTAAATCTTTTTTTACTTCCTCAATGTTCTTCCGGGTTCCTTCCGGGTATTTGAGAGTGGCCCATATATCATCCGGTATGAAATTTGCTTTTATGAGCCGCCTCATTTTCTTTTCTCTGTTAAGTTGATTCTGCTTCTTGATCTGCTCCGGGGTAGCTTTCTTTCTTGCCCCCCTCTTTTCTCCTTTGGCTCCATACTTCCCAGCGAATTTATATTCATACTCATTGGAGTTCGGAAATCTCCATGTGTCTTTCCAATATGCCATTGGTTTTCCTCTCTAACTTTAATATACTTAGAATGTTATAAAAACGAGTTTAAACCCTTTATTCTTTTGACAATCTCGCACAAATATGCTATAATAAATTATCAAATATTTACAAAGCACTTTGTGATGTGCCTGCCTAATTCGCAGTTAGGCAGGCATTTTTTTGTCTTTGTTTGCCGGTATACACTCTGCTTTTTCTCCACATTCCGGACATGTATCATGTCTAAGCACAGTCCATCCATGAAATGAACAGCTTGTACATTTCACGACCCAAAATGGAGCGGTTATCGGTGTTCCATCAGAATAGGTCTTCATTAGTAGCCTCTTGATCGATGAACTTTACTTCCCCAACTGGTAAGGTAATAATCCATGGCTCTTTTATCAGCTGGTGTTACAATGGAAGCTTTCGCCATTCCTTTGTCCCAAAAGCTTTTTAGTTCACTCTCATCAAGCTTTTTATTCGGTCTTATTAGGATATGTACTGCAGGATGCTTGTCCGTAATCGGCCTAACGGTGTAACAGTATTCAAATTTACCTATGATATGTTTCTGTAATTTTCTTAGGTATAAATAAATATCTTTTTTTACAGTCTCTGGCTCAACTTCATTCCGATATGTTAAAATCAAATGTAAGTCTATTCTCTCGTAATTTGACTTTTCATTCGTCTCACTTTCCTTAATCATATAAACTCCTTTCATAACTTGTCCTTCGGGCAACCACCTAAGTGGGGCCATCTTTGTCTGGTTCTTCCAGTTCTTTTTTCTTAGCGTATTTAACTGATAAATGTCTATAAGCAATTTCATTGACCCGTTTCATAATCTCCAGGCTTTCTTCCGGACTTTTCATATAATCATCGTGGATACGCACTAAACCACCCTTAATAATCATTTCTTTAACTACCATCTATTCACCCCCTGTGGTATATGGTATGCGTTATCGTTTGTACATCTTTCGTTGTTAATTTGTTATATTATGTCAATTATGCTATAATCTCCTTACAGGCTCCAGCAAACCGAGTATATATGAAAGGAGATAATGGGTTCATTACCAATACCTGGAGAAATGTATATAAATGACTTTCCTGATAAATCTCTTTATACAGTAATAAGGGAAAATCATACCGTTGGAAATTATGACGGACTACCTAATGAAGATGGTCGTCATATAGCTTTTCTTTATGGAGCTGATATTCAAAACGGAGATATGTTATCTGCAGAATATAAACGTCCGGTCACGTTGTCTCTACTGATATTGATACTTATAGCGGAAAACCATCAATTATTAAGGCTTATTATTGATTTCTTTTCCAAGGTTAAGATAAAAGTTATGTGTTGAAACGGCATACTCGTGGAGAATTTCTTGTAAATCATTTTTATTCAAATCTTTTATCTCAGCTGCAATTGATACTTCAACATCTGTTCCTTTTTCTGATTTGAAATGATATTTTTTTTCGTAAATCATATATCCGCTGTCTTCACTGTCAGTTTTTCCTTGTCGATTTTCTTCCGGTTTGAAAAATGGATGCTCAATTCGTAATTGAGACTCATTTTGAACCGCTTTTTCGTCTGGATACAAACGTAATTTAGTTTCTTTTTTTTCTTCATCCATATAATACCCCTCCTATCCTTTCTTTCCCGGCTAGCCTGTTAACTAGGCGGTTTGCTTTTCTCTTCTTAACATTGCTAAATCCTTTAATGCACCGGCATAAATTAAAATGGCTTTTCTTCCTTCGTTATCAGCAAGTTCAAATGCTTCCATTAATTCTTTGCCTTCAGCAATATCTTTTTCTGTTAAATACTTATATTTCATATGGTTCTCTCCTTTCACATTTTCTTGCCTATGGTATGATTATATATGCCTATGGTATGTTTGTCAATACATTTATATGATTTTTCTTGACTATGGTAAGTTTTTTTGATAATATGCTAAATGAAAGGTGGTGATTATACGAACGAACGTCTTAAAGAAATACGAAAAATCCTCAGTATGAGTCAAGAAGAATTGGGTTCAAGGCTTGGTGTTACTGGTACTGCTATATCAAGATTAGAAAAAGGTGAACGTAAAATAACTGAGCAAATGATACTGGCAATTGTTAGAGAATTAAATGTTAATGAAGATTATTTGCGGCATGGAATTGGTGAACCATTTATAGAATTATCACCAGAAGACGAATATACGATGGCTGCTGCCGAACTGTCTAGAGATGGTGATAAAATCGCAATGCAAGCAGTTATTGAGTATTGGAAGTTGGATGAAGATAGTAAGAAGGTATTTCGTGATTTTTTATTACATATTGTAGAAAACTCAAATAAAAAAGAGTAGGCTATCCTGCTCTTTTTTATTTTATGTAAATTATATTGATTTTTTATCTAAAATTGAGATAATATGTTTATAGATTGTTCGAGGGGGAATGCATATGAAATTTCTATATCTTATTTTTATTATGTGTATGATAGGTTTCGCTATAACTAATCCTGCTTTTATTACTCTGATTATCGTAGTTTCTGTTATTGCATCTTTAATCTTTGCTTTATGTTTTTTATCTTTGGCTTCTAAAAAAGAAACCACACAATCTGATTATGATAAAATCATAAATACCGCAAATAATGTTGTGATAAAAATATCCGGTATTCCTGATTATGAAGAAGATGACTTTCTATTTGAATTCGAAGATAAATATGCAGATACTGCCGGAAATAAATTGGATAAATATGAAGAAATATGTAGTGAAATTGAGAATATGTTTTATGATGTGTTTAATATAAACCAGCGAATTAAAATCATAAAAAAGGCTCTTAAAACTTTTGATGACTATAAAGATTACTGCTATTCAAAAGGTCATGGCGGCGAGGTATATTTTAATAATAATGCTGAAATCTATATAGATAAGAATTACATATTTACACCTAAAGAGCGAAATATTCAAGACGATTATACGCCCGAATATGAAGAAGCAAATTTCACTAATATTAATTTTCTAAAAAATCTTCTGGATGAATATGAAAACAATACTGATATTTCAAAAAAACATTTACATGAAGAAGAGATATTCTATTATGGAGGACGAGAAGAGTATGATTATATGTTAAGTGTTAAAAATTTAAGAAAAAATGTATTAAAAACCTTGAAAAAGAATGACGGTATTCTACAAACAGAATTTTACAAGTTATTTAACACAAGGTTAAAATCTGATTTAATGGGCGAGTTAGCAGCTTTAAGTTCTGAAGGTTTAATTAATCGTCAGAAACATGGTAGTACATATAAATTAACTTTGCCAAAAACCTTTGGCTCTGATAAGGCAGACCAATAAATCTATGCAAAACAAAAAGCAGGATATTTCCTGCTTTTATTTTTTATGAATGGTTTATAAATGTATAAATTTTAATAAGTAATTTTAGGTCTTTGATTTTCTTAACCTTTTCAATAATGATATTTTGATATTTTTCTATCAGGTTTGATTCTTCCATGCATTAACCCCCATTATGTATTAACCACCAGCCGCTATAATCATTATAGAACGTATGTTCTTATTTTGCAAGGTATTTTGTTATTTTCACTCTCAGAAGAAATTTTAATCGATATTGTTTATTTATTTAATTATATTGACAAATTAATAGAACTAAAAAAGCCGACTGTTAATCGGCTTTTTTAGTGTAAATATATAGAACCAGTTTATAGGTTCTATTAAGTTTAAGTTATCGATGATTTTATTAACCATTTATTTCTGGCTTCTTTTGTAATCATTCTCATTCATATCCTCCCCCATTGTTAAACTCAGCAACTAACCAAATTGCTGAGCTTTTGATAAAGAAAATATATTATGTATTTTATAACTATTATCAGAATCAAACTAAAAAATAATTTTGATATGTTATATACAATTTTCTTGAAATGCATCCCAATGAGAAATGCCACAACTTCTTAAACATGCTTTCAAACCTTTGTCAGACGTAATTAATATAGTATTTTCATAGCCTTTAATCGAATAGCACTCTTTTGCAGTTGCAGCGATTATAGCATCCAAAGACCCAAAATTATGTAAAAGCGCATTTTGAACAATTATCTGAGCTTCCGTAATTGTTTTCTCAGTGAAAGCTAATGTTGACAGTGACAATAGTGGAGATCTTCCCGAATTCAATTCATCAACTAATTTAAGCCATTGTTTAACAACTTTAGGTTTCATTCGTTTATTATTTGCGCCAGCCCCCCCACGCGCATATTTTCCAATTACAGAAATAATTTCAACTTTTGATATTAGTGAAATACAGCAAGTACTGGATTTTATTTTATCAATAGCTTCTTTAATCGTTCCGTTAGAGCTATCATTTAATGATATCGTAGAATATTTTATAAAGTTAAAAAACGCATTTGTATCTAACAAGTACACTTCTTTCATACACTCGCCCCTTATTTTTCTTTAAATAACTCCTCTGGAGTTGCTCTAACCAGTTTTTCGACATCATCAACACTCAATGGAGCAAGTTTACTTTTTATTATATTTGTCAGTTGTTGAAGATCTGCTTCAGGCCCTTTATTAAGATATCCTTGAATTCCAATATTGGTTAATTTTTTTATGTCAGCAAATTCACTATAGTTTGTATAAACAATTACATCAACAAAAGGATCAATCTTTCTTATTTCGGTAAGAACACTTTCACCATCCAATCCTGGCATCTTTAAATCAAGCAATACCAGATCATAATTATTTGTCTTAAACATTTCTAAACCTAAAGTTCCATCTTTGGCAATATCAGCATCAATACTTTCAAGTGCGAGAGCCTCCTTAACTGGCTTTGCAGTATTAATTTCATCTTCAATGATTAAAATTTTATTCATTTTTAGTTACCTCCTTGGATTTGATTGATATAATAAATTTTGCCCCAGTTTTGTATTTTATATCCAATTTAATGTTACCATTAAACATTTTGAGTACATTCCATACAATAAATAACCCTAAACCCTCGCCTCCACCATTTTTTGAAGAAGGATCTTTTGTGGAATAAAAAGGCTCAAAAATCTTTTTCGAACTCACTTTGGATATCCCTGGACCATTATCCGAAAATTGTATATTGATATTACCATTCTTATTTTTAAATAATAAAACATTAATTCTTCCACCTTTCTGAAATTCAGATATGGCCTGCAGAGAATTAAGTATTAAATTATAAAAAACTTGGTCAAATTGAATTGAATCACCCCAGAGTTGAATTTCTTTATCACCACGTAATGAATACACTACATTCAATTCCTTTAATCGGTCAGAAAGGTCTAAAAATACTGCATTAATTCTGTCAAAAACATTAAACATCTCATTTTTGCTCTTACTTGAAACTATTGGGCGAAAACGCGCAAGTAAGTTGCCAATTCGATCGGTCTGACTCATTATTATTTTTATAAGTTCATCAATACTATTTTCAGTTAAAGCCCCTTTTTGTGCTTTCATTTGATAAAGCTGTGTGGAATACCTTATATTTGTTATCGGCTGTCCTAGTTCATGAGAAAACCCTTTCAGTAATTCACGCATTGCAATCATTTGGCGATTATGTTCTTGATCTGATACAAGTTCTTGTATCTTATCCCAAACCCCTTGTTCCGATTCAAATTGTACATCTATTCGGCTAACTTGTGAATTTGATTTCTTAGCAGCCTCAAGCGATCTAATGTGTTCGGAAATTTCTTTCGCATCTTCAAATCTATTAAATCTCAAATAAAAATTGTACAATGTTCTGGAAATCGGAATACTACTATTTGCACTATTTGTACGCATCTTGTTAAGAGTACGCTCTAATAATACTTCGTCTCCCTTATATTCAAAGAAGTACACTAACTCATATTGAATATTAAAATCGCTATTTTCAATGAATGTAGAATTAATTTTAAGAGCTTTTTCTGCATAGGTATAATCGCCAATTTTTCTACAAATTCTAAACAATGCCCTAATCATTGTTGGGTTAGGTTTAATTCGTTGCATTAATACTTTATCTATAAGATTAATTGCTTCAGTATACATTTCGAATTTTTCGGCTACAGTTACAAAATAGGAGTCAATATTATGACACTTTGATCTATCCTCTATATTAATACTCCAATAGATTATTGAGCGAATTATATCCTTATCATTTATAGAATCTATGGTTTTAATTATCTCATTTAAATATTGGTCATCATTAGTTTTTTTCAATAATATATATGTTTTTTCATCAATAAGAAATTCAGGTCCTAAAAAGGTTGATAATTTTTCTTTGATTTGTGTGGGAATTTCTCCGCGTTGCACTTCATCCAAAATCAACTTACGAATCTTGCTTACAAATACATCTGATGTGTTCTTTTCAAGTAATTGATAAAAACGAGCAAAATTTTTAAATTGCTCCGGTCTATCCCCTAGAAGTTTTAATTGATCAATGTACGCTTGGCTAGCGTCATAATACTCTCCAGTCTGAGCATATAAATCACCAAGTATTTTATAAAAAAAGTTACTACTCGGAAACAGTTGTATAGCTTCTTTACATTTTTTAATAGCAATTTCAAGTTCACCCAAATACCTTAATCGGCTAATTTCTTCAGAATATGCTCTTTGTTGGCTAAATTCTGTCATAATTAATACACTCCTTAATTACATTCTACTGAATTACTCTTAATTAATATTAACTATTCATTAGAACACTCATTAAAACTATAAATCACAATTATGTTTGCCTTTAATATAAAATAATTGATATATGGCTTATGACCTATATGAATTATATTAGTAAAAACTATACTAAAAAGGCATTGTAACGATTTTTTATGTAATTACTTTTCTTAATACGTTTTTATTATAACAAATAATCTTTCATAAATATAGCAAATTTGCACATTTTTCTACTAATAGATAAATCTTATTTAACACATACATTCTATAATTGACACACATATTTTTGAGGCATATTATAATCATATGCATGTGCCATAAAAATATCTTGGATTAGAATAATATAGAAATAGACTTAAAGAGGTGAAAAAGTGAACGAATATGCAATATATCTTAGAAAATCCAGAGCTGACATAGAAGCCGAAGCCCATGGTGAAGGTGAAACTCTCCTGCGTCATGAGAAAACACTTTTAGATATGGCCAGAAAGCTTAATCTAAATATAACCGAAATCTATCGGGAAATCGTATCCGGTGAAACCATTGCTGCCAGACCGGTGATGCAGCTGCTGCTCTCAGAAGTGGAACAGGGTAAATGGAAAGGTGTCCTCGTTATGGAAGTGGAACGTCTGGCAAGGGGTGATACCATTGATCAGGGGATTGTATCCCAGGCGTTTTAGTTTTCTGGTACCAGAATCATAACACCGGTTAAAACCTATGACCCGTCTAACGAATTTGACGAAGAATACTTTGAATTCGGACTCTTTATGAGCCGTAGAGAATTTAAGACAATAAACCGCCGTATTCAGCGCGGCCGGATCGCTTCGGTAAAAGAAGGTAAGTATATCTCTTCCGTAGCTCCCTATGGCTATGACCGAATTAAATTAAAAAATGAAAAAGGCTATAGTCTGAAGGTGAATGAAGAACAGGCAAAAGTTATTCGAATGATTTATAACTGGTATGTCTACGGTGATCTGCTGCCCGATGGTTCTAAGGAGTTGCTAGGCTGCGTCCGGATTGCAAGAAAGCTGGATGCTATGTCAATTAAACCAATGATTAAGGATACCTGGTCCCGGACTTCTATCAAAGATATTCTGGAGAACCCGGTATACAATGGTAAGATTCGCTGGCAGCACAGAAAAGAAGTAAAACAGATTAAGAATAATGTAATCACCATCACAAGGCCCAATGCCGAAGAATACATACTTGTTGATGGAATCCACGAAGCTATAATAGAGGATGAAACCTGGATCAAAGCCCAGGAGATTCTAAAAAAACGTGGCAAGCCTCCCGTCCCAGGAAGTACTGTACTTAAGAATTCTCTGGCCGGTATTGTTTACTGCGGTAAGTGTGGTACCATGATGACACGACTTGCACCAAATAAGAAGACTGCTTACGATACCATGAAGTGTCCCAATATGTACTGTGATAATATCTCATCTCCCCTTAATGTTGTGGAAGATTCCATTATCGATGCATTAGAGGACTGGTTGAACAATTTTAAATTTCAATGGAACAGCAAAAAGCAAGATCTGCCTTATGAACAGTCAATTAAAGACAAAGAAGCCATCTTACGTGATCTCACATCCCAGCTAACCAAGTTACGGAACCAGCTGGATAAAACCTTTGAATTATTGGAACAGGAAGTTTATACAACCGAAGAATTTCAGGATAGACGTAAGAAGTTAACAGAGCAGATTAATACCCTAGAGGATTCGAAGCTTTCTTTGTTAAAAGAATTAAACGCTTTAAAGGAGCAATATAATAACAATGATATCCTGATTCCTAAGATTGAGCATCTGTTGGAAGTATATTATAATCTGGAGGATGCCACCTCCCGGAACGAACTTCTTAAGGAAGTTTTAGAAAAAGTGGACTATACCAAAACAGAACCAAATAAGAAAGGAAAGCGTGAAAACCGCAATTTTACTATAGATATCTTCCCTAAAACGA
>JAEZSL010000286.1 GCA_023443925.1 Bacillota bacterium
GATGCTGCTGCTTTATGTCTGACTGTTTGCCTGGACATATTACTTTTCCTCCTTTTTAAAGGTGCCGTTAAGAATCAGCTGTACCACATTAATGGCAAGGGCAATTGCCAAAAGTACAAGTCCCACCGCCGAAGCATAGCCCATCTGATTCTTTTCAATTCCGCGCCGGTACAAATATCCCACAATCGTCAGTCCGATATTATTGGGAGAAGCATTACCCGCCCATAACATAAAGGATTCCAGGAACATGGCAAGACCGGCATATATACTGATGGTCAGTACATAAATATTGGTTGGTTTTAATAATTTTATGGTTATGTATCTGAATTTTTGAATGGCGGAAGCGCCGTCAATTTCGGCTGCTTCATACAGAGTGCCGTCTATGGATTTTAACCCCGATAAATAATAAAGCATATTAACTCCGGTCCATCTCCAGCAGCATAATACCACCAGGGCACCAAGACCGGTTGCTTTCACTTTCAGCCATTTATGGGTTGCAAGTCCAAGGGACTGCATCAAAACATTCATCTGACCGGTACCGTATTCCGAAAACATCAGCCTGAAAAGAGTTCCGGAGATAACAACGGAAGTCAGAGCCGGCAGATATAATAATGCTTTCCATAAGCCTTTTGCTTTTACAATCCGGCTGTCAATTAACACCGCATATAGCATGGGAAAGGGAATAAGCAGCGCCACGGTTAAAAGCATGTATTGGAAACTATTAAGCACTGCGGTATGAAAAACTTTATCAGCCATTAATTTCGAATAATTCTTAAAGCCGATCCAATTGGTTCCTGTCGGTTTTATATCCTGAAAACTCATGGTTACGGTACTAAAAAGCGGATAGATCCAAAATATAAGAAAACTGAGAAGAAACGGTAATACAAATACATAGGGAGCTGCTTTTTGTGAATAAAGAATTTTTTTTATTTTCATTTCTATTCTCTCCTTCCCAAAAGTAAGGAGTGCCCGAAAAAACTTCCGGGCAGCTCCCTTATTTCGGCAGATTAATCATAATCCTTAGTCTGACTACTGTTCCAGTGCAATGACATCCTGAGAGGCTGCTAAGGCATCTTCAACCGCCGTGCCGTTTTCCAGTATTTCATTCAATGTAACCGTACAGATTTCTTCGTTAATGGTAGGGCTGATTGCTACTACACTGATTTTTCCGATTCCGTCTTTTATTTTATTTAATACGTCATAAGGATAATTCCTGAAAAATGCATTGTATTGATTGGAATCGTCATGGATAATGGATTCATCGGTCCACATTGCGGTGTTACATACATCAAATCCCAGCATCTCCCAGTTCAGCTTTTCACCATCCATTGACATCTTGGCATAACTTAAGAACTCTGCTGCAAGCTCTTTATCTTTTGCCTGCTGTGTCACTACCGTACCGGTACCGCCGATACCTACTGAATTATTCTGCCCATCTTCAAATACCGGACAAGGTGCCAGATACCAGTTACCTTTTTCCTCCGGCATATAGTTGATAAAGCGGCTCATATACCACATTGCTTTTGGAAAGGATACAATGTTATGATCCAGTATATTCTGGAAACCTGCTTCCAGGTCAACATGGCCGTCTGGTGATATCTGGGCAACACCTGAATCTAACCAGTCTACCTGCATGTTAAGCATGTTTTTAACGGACTGCAGTTCAACATTGGCTTCCCCGTCAAAACCTCCGGTCCAGTCTTCCCCGTATTCGGCCATTGCCAGCCACAGCCAGTCGGTTCCGCCGGTATCAACGGAGGTAAAGTATTTTCCTTCTTCTCCCACTGCCTCAATATATTTCTTGCCAAGCGCCGTATAATCATCCCAGGTCTTTACAGCATCAACATCTTCCTGAGTAAATCCGGCTGCCTCCAGGGCGGCCATATTATAATACATTACGGTAGCACCTACGTGAAAATCGATTCCATAGTAATGTCCGTCTGTTCCCATGTAAGTTTCCATACGTGAGGGAACCATGGTATCAAGATAAGGCGCTGCCGCATCATCCAGCGGATACAGCCAGGTATCGACACCTGCCACTACATTGGGGAACTGTCCCACTTCAACGTCACAGATATCCGGCGCACCTTCTCCCGTCTGCAAAGACATAATTAACTTATTATGCATGTCAGCATAAGGATAGGTAGTAAAAGTAACCTCTATGGTTTTATCCGGATTCAGTTCATTCCACTTTTCTACCATCTTGCCATAATATGTATTGTGTAATTCTACAAATGACCACATCTCCATATGGGTTCCGTTTGGATCCCCTACTGTGGTTACAGCCTGTGCTTCCACTTCTGCTGTCTGTTCCGCCTCTTCTCCCGGTGTCTGCTCTGTTTCTGTTACGGCATCCTCTGTTTTTCCTTCCCCGCTGTTTGCTGTCTGCTTGGTTGATTTACCACAGCCAGCCAGCAGGACTGCAGCCATAGCTACACATAAGAGTGCACTAAGTAACTTTTTTTTCATAATTTACCTCCTTTTTTTGAAACCCATCCAGATTTTAAATAATTTTAGTAAAATATTTTAGAGTATACTATAGGCAATATATCGTATACTTTTTTGCAATAATAACAATTATTAAATGTTTTAACTTAAAAAATGCATAACAATACTTAATTTTATTGTGCAACATTAATATTTTTATTGTTACTATCACCCGATAATTGTATTATTGCACAATCCCTTCCCCTCTGTCAATATATATTTTATTTTTATAAATAATATTTTAGTTTTTTCTATACATTAAAATACATATTTTTTTCTAATAACAGAAAAAAGTTAAAAAATTTCTTTGACTTCTTGTTTATAACCGATATAATTAATAAGTATATAATAGACTATGTCCATAAGGAGGACGAATCAAATGATGCATATCAAATCGCTGGATGAAGGTCTGGACATATTTAAAGCACTTGGCTCCGATATCCGGGTTGAAATACTAAAGCTATTACTTAATAATAACGGATTGAATATGAATGAAATTGCATCAGAGCTGAATATTACCAACGGCGCACTTACAAGCCATATAAAAAAGCTGGAAGACTGCGGTTTGATAAGTGTATCAAGTAAGTCGGAAGGACATGGCAATAAAAAAGTATGTTCGGTACATCTTGATAAAATATTAATAGATCTGGATCAGCAAAATACCACAAAAAACCTGTATCAGACTGAATTAAAGGTGGGGCATTTTTCCGATTATGATATTTATCCCACCTGCGGGCTTTCGTCTTCAAAAGCAATTATCGGAGAAGTTGACGATACACGGTATTTTTCCCATCCGGACAGGTATAACGCCGACATCTTATGGTTTACCAAAGGATATGTGGAATACATCATACCGAATTTCATCCCCTATTCCCAAAAGATTGACCAGATTACCATATCTGCCGAATTAAGCTCGGAAGCTCCCGGTATCAATGATATCTGGCCCTCAGATATCCATTTTTATCTCAATGATATTCATATCGGCACCTGGACTAGCCCCGGTGATTTTGGGGATGTAAAAGGAATTTTCACCCCTGACTGGTGGTATCCGAACTGGAATCAGTATGGCTTACTGAAATTACTCGTCATTAACCGAAAAGGTACTTTTATTGACGGGCTTCAGATTTCTGATGTAACCATAAAAGATTTTAACCTGAATTATAAAAGCACGATTAAATTTAAAATAGGAGTTCCGGATAATGCTGCCCATGTAGGAGGCTTAACCATATTCGGAAAGACCTTTGGAAATTATAATCAGGATATCAGCGTGGGTATTAATTACAGCCCCATTGATGAAAAACCGTAATACCATAATGAAAATAATGGACTACCGGTGATTGACAGGTTTCCGTAAGAAGCCTAAATCTCACTACTGTATAGAAATAGCTGGCATGTATCAGAGAATCTCCGATACATTGCCAGCCATTCTTTTATATATCCTGCTATATCATCTTATCTAAACTATCGTAATGTAACTGTGTTATACCCCCCCCCGCGGCAGTTACCCTACTGC
>JAEZSL010000290.1 GCA_023443925.1 Bacillota bacterium
TGGATGCGTGGTATTTTAATATTGATAAAATAAAAGGGCGTCTTCTCGAATTAAACGAGGAGATAAACTGGATACCGGAGACGGTAAAGCATGGACGTTTTGGGAATTGGCTGGAGAATGCAAGGGATTGGAATATCTCGAGAAATAGATACTGGAGCACGCCAATTCCTATCTGGGAATGTGAAGAATGCGACGAAAGAGAAGTTTTTGGCAGTATCGAAGAAATCTATAAAGCCAGTGGAATCCGCCTTAAGAATCTTCACAGGCAGCATATGGATAAGGTTACCTTTTCATGTAAATGCTGCGGGAAAACCATGCGAAGAGTTCCGGAAGTATTAGATTGCTGGTTTGAAAGCGGTTCCGTACCCTTTGCACAAAAGCATTATCCCTTTGAAAATAAAGAGTGGTTTGAATCTCATTTTCCAAGTGATTTTATCGTGGAATACACCGGTCAAATCCGGTGCTGGTTTTATTATCTTCATGTGCTTGCGGTTGCGTTATTTGATAAGAATGCGTTTCAGAACTGTATTGTACACGGAACAATTCTAGCCAAAGATGGGAAGAAATTATCCAAGTCTTCCAAAAACTATACGGACCCCATGCAATTGATGAAACAGTATGGAACCGATGCCTTCCGTTTGTACTTATATCAAACCAATGCTATGTTAATTGGAGATTTACTATTTGATGAGTCAGGAATTCAAGAGGCCTACCAACAGATTATTTTACCCTATTGGAATGCCTGCAATTTCTTTATTTCGTATGCCAATATTGATGGCTTTAAACCGGAAGAAGCAGCGGCTCCCCAAACCGATAACCAGTTGGATAAGTGGATTCTTGCAAAGTTATATGAAACGGTTCAAAGCATTACCAACAATATGGATATTTACCGTGTTAATAAATATGTTGAATATATCGTGTCATTGGTGGATGGCCTTACGAATTGGTATATCCGCCGTTCAAGAAGAAGATTCTGGAGCAGCGGAATGTCAAAGGATAAGAAGAGTGCATATCAAACCATGTACTTTGTTCTTGTAAATATAACAAAACTATTCGCACCGGCAGCCCCAATCATCTCTGAAAAAATATATAAAACCCTTACCGGCGAATATTCGGTTCATCTAACCAGATGGCCTGCTATCCCAGCAGAATATCAGGATGAAGAATTACTTTTAAAGGTCGAACTTGTTCAAAATATAATATATTTGGCAAGAACCATAAGAAATAAAAACAGAATAAAAAACCGTCAGCCCTTAAATAATCTAAAGATTGCCCTATCTGATCATAGCAGCAATACGGTGCTAGAAGAATTTAGTGACATTATTTCGGAAGAGCTGAATGTAAAAAATATCGAGATATTAAACGAAGTGGAGCATATTGCGGAAATAAATCTTGCACCTAATTTTAATGAAATTCGAGATAAATATCCGGATAAAACCGCTGATATAATAAAAGCAGTGAAAAGCAAGAAGTTTAAGCTTCTGGACAAAGAAGTGCTTTTGACAATAAACAATATAACGGAAAGCTTTGATTCAAGTATTATTTTAGTAACCTATCGAGCCAAAGAAGGACTGCATGTAGCGAGTAATAATGGAATTGTGGTTTCATTGGATTTAACCCTTACAGAAGAATTAAAACAAGAAGGCCTGGCAAGAGATATTGTACGGAATGTCCAGGAAGCAAGAAAACTAATGAGCTGTGAAATTACGGATACGATTCTGCTTGAATTCGAGGGAACAGCGCCTGAAAACTGGATTGATTATATCTGCAAAGAAACACTGGGGAAAATGGTTAAGGTAGAAAACCCGGTTAAAGTAATATCGGTGGAAACTGACAGTGAGAAGGAGTTGTTGGTGAGAATCGGCAGATAGAAAAATTAGTATAGATATACACATAATTAGTATTTCTAATATTTAACCCGATGTTTAGGTTAATTCGGGTCAGAAAAAGGCATTTTCTATGGAATAACACTCTGTTCAATTATTTGTGTTGAAGAACTAACTGGGAACATTAATATGGTGGTAATGAAGCCGACTGAGTTTATCGATTTACTCAGTCGGCTTCCTTTATATATATTAGTATTTAATCTCTAATTACTGTATGAAATTATATATTTTTTAGAAAAATATTGGTAAAACGAATATTTATTTGGTAAAATGTATACAGTTTGTTTTTTGGCAAAAGAATTCTCCATATGCCAAAACAGAAATGCAAGAGCAGATGATGATAATAATCTACAAAACAATCTAATATTTTATCCAAACCCCAATATGTGTCCATGTGATATTATATAATTGAGATTAGGTTGGAGGTGATACATGAGTATGGCAATTGATTATTGCGGAAACAAAGGTTTTCGATTACTAAGTATATATGAGCGATTTAATAAAGGCGAGATTTTGAGCAAGCAAGAATTAGCCTGTTGTTACGGAGTTAGTGAAAAGACAATACAACGTGATATTGATGATCTTAGGTCTTATCTTGCAGAGGAACATCAATTTGAGAGCGAAGTTGCTGTAAAGTATGACAGACAAAAGCAGGGCTATTATTTAGTCAGGTTCGAAAGAGAATGGCTAACGAATGAAGAAGTGTTAGCTATGAGTAAAATAATTTTGGAGAGTCGTGCATTTGAAAAGACAGAATTAAAACAAATACTAAGTAAACTGTTAATCCAAGTTGTACCTAATGACCGAAAAACTGTTGAAGACATTATAAAAAGTGAATATGCTTGCTATGTTCCGCTCCAGCATGGACAAAAATTATTCTCTCGTTTGTGGAAAATATCGCAGTGTATTGTTTCACACAGTATTATTTCATTCTGTTATAAACGCAAGGATGGAGTTGATCGAAAACATACTGTTAAACCGGTAGCAATTATGTTTTCAGAATACTATTTCTATCTTATTTCATTTATGGCAGATGATTCAAAGGAATACCCTACGGTGTTCCGCATCGATCGAATGTCAGATATTACAGAGTCGGATGTTGTTTTTAAAGTTCCTTATAATAAAATGTTTAGTGATGGTGAATTTAGAAAACGTGTACAGTTTATGTATACTGGTGAACTTCGTAAAGTAACCTTTGAATTTAGCGGTCCATCGCTTGAAGCTTTATTGGATAGGCTACCTACAGCAGAAGTTTTATTTGAAAACGATGGAAAATACACCATTAGAGCCGAAGTTTATGGAAAGGGAATTGATATGTGGTTGGGAAGTCAAGGCAGATATGTGAAGAAAGGAAGTGGTTTTGATGAGTAGTAGTTATGCTCTTAATACAGGTTTCGGTTTTGAACCAGAACCTACAGAGCCAATTATGACAAGTATTTTTCAACAGTATGAGAGGGTTATTATTGAAAGCTTAATAACATCTTTTGGTTTGGATTTTATAGTTAAGGATCAGCATGGTGGCGATGTTGATACTATACATAATGTACGTCAGATTGGTGAAGATAGCCGAATGGTGTATAAAAACAAAGTAAATGAAGAAATGTATAATAACAGAGGTAAATATGATGACCGTGAGTATCATAAAGGCACTAATTATCAAGCTATGAAAAAGGAAGCGAAGAATAATTATCTTGCATCAGGTGAAACAGTTGAGGATGCTTATAGTGGTTTAGAATTGCATTTTTTGGGAAAGAGTAAAGGCGCTGATCCAAAGATAAATGCAGAACTAGATCATGTCATATCTGCTAAGAGTATACATGAAGATAAAGGACGTGTAATTTCGGGACTTTCTGGTAAAGATTTGGCAAATTCACCTGAAAATTTAAAATTTACAAATAAAAGTTTAAATGCTTCTATGCAAGATAAGGATATTCCGGATTATATCGAAAAACATCCTGAGTTGTCTCTGGAAGTAAAAGAAAAGATGATGAAACACTATAATAAATCCCGATCCATGTATGAGGAAAAATTAGCCAGAGCTTATTATACAAGCCCTAAATTAGCCCAAGATGTGGCAAAGGCTGCTGGAAATGTTAGTGTAAAAATGGGTATTCGCCAAGCATTGGGGTTTTTATTTACTGAAATATGGTTTGCAGTTAAATCCGAATTCAAAAATAACGAAGAAAAATCAAATTTTGATTTAGGTGAGTTTTTTATAGCTTTAGGAAATGGTATAAAGCAAGGATTTGACAATGCAAAAGAAAAATATAAAGAATTGTTTTCACGGGTCTTTGATGGGGCAGTTGCAGGTGCTTTATCAAGTCTGACTACAACTTTATGTAATATTTTTTTTACTACAGCAAAAAATGTAGTAAAAATAATCAGACAATCCTATGCTTCGGTAGTGCAAGCTGCTAAAATACTATTCATTAATCCGGAAAATTATACTTTTGGTGAAAGAATTCGAGCAGTTGCAAAATCATTATCAATGGGAGCAAGTGTTGTTGTTGGTGTTATTATTAGTGAAGCCATTGAAAAAACACCAATTGGATCCATACCCGTAATAGGTGATGTTATACAAACATTTTGCGGAACACTTATTACTGGTATAATGAGTTGCACTCTATTATATTTCTTGGATAGAAACGATACAATAAATAAGCTTGTAAAGGCACTTGATAATATACATACGATTGAAACAGAAATTGATTATTACGTCCGACAAGCTGCTTATTTTGAAGAATATGCAGCAAAACTTATGGAAATTGACATAGAAACATTCCGAAATGAAACTTCTATGCACAATAACCTTATTGCAAATATTGAGAATGTTGAATCAGAAGAGGAACTTAATACCATTCTTAAAAACGCGATAAGAACCATTGGTATTAATATTCCTTGGAAAGAAAATGGTGATTTTAATAACTTTATGAATGATAAAAGTGCCGTTATGGTATTTGAATAATGTTTAATTGTGATTGCTGTGGGGAATGTTGTAGAAATTTAAATATGTCCGTAATTTATTCTGAGCTTGATAGAGGTGATGGCAGTTGTATATACCTGAAGGGTAATAGCTGTAGTATCTATGAAAGCCGTCCACTTATATGTAGAATTGATGAAAGTTATAAGGTGTTTTTTAAAGAAACTATGACTTTGAAAGAATATTACAAACTCAATTACGCAGTTTGCGATAAATTAAAAAAGGGAACTTGAGGAGGAATTTATTATGCCATTACCATTAATCTTAGGAATTGGAGCTGCAATTGCAGGTGCTGCAGGTGTAGGCAGCGGTATTCATGGTGGAATGAAAATGAAAGAAGCAAATGATACTATGAAAATAGCGGATGAACGACATAAGAGAAACATAGCTCAATTGGAAAAGCAGAATGGTAAAACTACAAATGATATGGATTTACTCGGAGAAAGAGAAATGAATATCTTAAAAAGTTTTGAAGAATTCCAGGATGTTTTTGAAAAAATTCAAAATAGACCGCAGTTTAAGTCTTATAAAAAAAATGGAATTAATATTCCGGAATATGATGGTGAGGAATTAAAAAAAGTTTCGTTTGGAGCCGGGGTGCTTTTAGGTGGAATTGGTGGAGCAGGTCTTGGTGCAGCTGGAGGATTTGCTGCAGCTGGTGCAACCACTGCGGCTGTAATGGCTATAGGCACTGCATCTACTGGAACGGCAATTGCTTCATTAAGTGGTGTGGCAGCAACTAATGCGACGCTAGCTGCGTTAGGCGGTGGATCGCTTGCTGTTGGTGGTGGGGGAATGGCATTGGGTTCGGCTATACTCGGTGGCGCTACTTTAGGTGTTGGATTGCTAGTTGGAGGTATTATTTTTAATGTAACCGGATCATCGCTTTCTAATAAAGCTGATGAAGCATGGAGACAAATGCAAAATGCTGAAAAAGAAATTGATAAAATCTGTACATATATGATAGATTTAAGTGATATTTCCAACAAATACATAAAATCGATTAATTGTGTTTATGAAATATATCAAACGCATTTATCTGAATTAACTAAAATAGTAAATGAATTTGGTAAAACAAAGTGGGATACGTTTACAACTCAAGAAAAACTAATAACGGAAAATACATCATTATTGGTAGGTTTGCTTTATAATATGTGCAAGGTTCAATTGGTTACTAAAGCATCTGATGAAGGAAAAATGAATGAAATAAATACTGATGCGATTGAAAAATCTATCAGTGATGCAAATCAATTATTAAATGATAAAGGAATGGTTGTAAGATAACAAAGAATACACTTACCGTAACTACTGCCGACTGAGTTTATTGATTACCTCAGTCGGCTTTTTTATGTTAGATTATGATAACAAAGCATGTTTCCAGTTGATGCCATGTTTATTATACTATGAAATACATGGGTTAATTCTTCCCTGAAGTTAATGAAAAGCACTTTCTATTCCATTTTAAGAAGTTTGAATTAGTTAGAACTGACAGAGGTGTATTATGGGCAAGTTTCAAAAGAACCTGGAAAGGAAATATTATCGAATTCCTGACAAAGGAAGAGAAAGTTTGTGAAAAAGTATGGATGTAATATGCAGGTTTTTAAATGATTATCTTTATCGCTAATAAAAGTAGATTTACATAGATTTTATATCAGATCAGTGATAAAATAAAAGCATTATTTTGCACTATTATGTTGAAAATGTAAGTTTTTATAAGTTATCCCATGTAAGGATTTGGAACATATAAACATGACATAGTGGAGGAATGGATTAGGCCTACGGTTTACCAGTACGACGGATGAGCAGTCACTCATACCGGATTAGGAAATCTGGAAGATAGGGCCAGTGATAAGTCGAGGCACCAAAGCACCAAGGGATATCTTCGCAAGATAATCACATAGGTGCTGAGTGAAGTGGGTGGTAAACGGACTCGGTGAAGGGTATTTCCAAAAGCATTATAAGAGAAAGTATTGAAAAGAAGTTAGGTGATTGGAAAAGGGGTAAATTATCAAAAACATAAAATATGACTAGATTAATGGGAGGCTTAAGTATGGGTATTATCTTCGCTCCATCAATCAAATTGATGAATAAATTAAAGTATAGCAGGAAGTTTGCGTTTATTTTTGTACTTTTTTTGATACCGTTAAGTGTATTGCTGGCAATGCAATTATCAAACGCTCAAAAGGTTTATGATATTAAGACAAAGCAAAGTAAAGGAGTAGAAACCAATATTTTGCTTATCAATATGATTAAGCACACGCAAGAACGGCGGGGAATGTCTTCTGCATATCTAAATGGGGATAGCGATTTCAAAAAAGATTTACAACAGAAGGATTTAGAGCTTGAAAACGATATAGCTCTGATTGATAAAATGATTGCGGACAATCCCTTTATTATTAACGATGTAGCTGATTGGGAAGAAGTCCAAAGTGATTTAAAGAAAATTCAAAATGAGTTAGAGCAAATGTCACCGGACGAATCATTTACCGCGCATACCGATTTAGTGAAAAAAGAGTTAGATTTAACTCATACGGTGGCATATGAATCAGAATTGCTGCTCCAGGATGATTCTGCCTCCTATCTATTAG
>JAEZSL010000236.1 GCA_023443925.1 Bacillota bacterium
GACGCTTGTCCGGTAAAACATATTATTGAAAGAATCGCTAAAAAGTTTTATATTCCCGTAATTATGGTTATTGATACCAGTCACATTCTGGAGTCGGAATACAGTAAGATAATTCAGGTAAGTAAAGCACCGGACGCCGTGGATATTGCGCTTATTAACCGTACGAGCTCCGGAGATATCGTAGTTACCCAGGATTATGGAGTTGCTTCCATGGCCTTAGGCAAACGTGCCCTGGCAATAAATCAGAATGGTAAGTATTATACGGAAGAGAATATAGATCTGCTTATGTTTGAACGGCATCTCTCCAAAAAGCAAAGAAGAGCCGGCGGACGCGCCAGCTCTATGAAAAAACGTTCCAAGGAAGACGATGAACATTTTGAGTCCGCATTTTCAGATCTTTGCGAGCAATGGTATTTGGCTAATTCTGCTGCGGTGAATTTATCTAGTCTGGATTCCTGATCTTCTGGAAAACAAATCAACCGCTTTTGATATAGCTGTTCCCAGGACAAAGCATACCGCGGCTTCGATGAGACCGTTAATACCTACAAACGCAATTACAAAAGCAAATACATTGCCGGTTCCAAGGCTTTGTGCAAATCCCTGGATATATTCCGTATTATAAAAGAATAGCATCATAGCTGACATAAACAACAGAGTATTTAATAAAGGGCCGGCTAAACTGGCAGCTGCAAAGGATATTCCTTTCGTTGCCTTCCATTGGCGAAAAGCATGAAAAGCGAGACCAGTCAGCCATCCCATAAGTATACGTGTTATGACGGTTACTATAAAAGTACCGACAGGATTAATATTAAGTAATACCGCTCCGAATGGACTCATGCCAAAGCACTGTATAAAGCTGGTAAGCCCGAATACACCTCCCAGAATCGCACCGCTTACCGGTCCAAACAGAATGGCACCTACGGTAACGGGAACTACCAGCAAGGTTATTTCCAGTCCCGGGGTCTTGATATATCCAAGGGGCGTGAAAGCCATCAGCAATATAATTGCTGTAAAAAGTGCTAGCTGTACCAATCTAAAGGTACTTTGATTTTTTGTAGTATTCATAACTCAAGTTCCTCCTTCTAATCCAATCTATAATAGTATTGGTTATTTGCTGCAATTGAATAACCTTTGAATCAACATCTTTTCCCGAATTTAGATAAGTATGCCCTCTCATCAAATTTTCATGCAAATAAAAAGCACCTGCACAAACCCAGGTATTACCCTGTTTTACATGCGGCGCAAATTGTTACAGTATATTCATTTCTATTTTAAAAGCCAACCGGCTTTTTTTAGCTGAATATAACCATTGTCAAGTTCCTGCCGCGAATCCATTACTGGGTCAAGACTATTCATATGGAATAAGGAGCCATTTAATCGCGTAAGCTTTATCCGTCGTCCTTCTTTCCGCCTCAGCATCCGCTTGAGTGCGTTAGAACCGATCCGGTATCAAAGTCTAATTTAGTAAAAGCTTAACCGGAACTTAAATGGTAATCCTTAATTAATTCAATTGTAATTGTATATTAATCCTTTCCTATTAAAAATGCAAGTAAAATTTAGAATTATAATATGTCCATTGACTCACTAAATTGCAAATTATAATCTGCCCGATGGTTCATTAAATTCAAATTATATCCGCACGACGATTTACCAAAATTCAAACTATATCCGCCTGATGATTTATCAAAGTTCTAACAATGTCCGTATAATTATTTACTGAAATTCTAACAATGTCCGTAAAATGATTTACTAAAATTCAAACCATATCCGCACGATGATTCACTACTCTTCCTAAAACCGGGTCTTTACTATCTTTTGAGTCTTAACATCTGCAATTCCTTTTGTAGTCAGGCGAACTTCCGGTATGACCGGCAGGCTTAAAAATGCAAGCGTCATGAAGGCATCGATCCCTTCTTTTACTCCAAGCTTTCTGGCCTCCAGCTTTAGGGCTGCCAGTACCGCATCCACCTTCCCGGCGCTTTCTTCACTCATAAGTCCCGCTATGGGAAGTGCCAGTTCACCTGCTATCCTTCCGTTTTCTACAATGACCAGTCCACCCTGATTCCTTCTGACCTGGTTGGCGGCCAGACACATATCTTCGTTATTAGTACCAGCTATAATTAGATTATGGGAATCATGAGCGACGCTGGAGGCAATTGCACCAGCCTTTAATCCATAACCTTTTAGATAACCAAGACCGATGTGTCCCGTATTATGATGCCGCTCTGCTACGGCAAGTTTAATAATATCTTCGTAAATCCCTCCTTCCTCTGCATACAAGCCCTTGGGAGGATACGGCAGGATTAGCTCTTTTGTTAGTAACTCCCTGGGTACCAGTTCAATTATCCTCATAAAATCACCGGTATCTGAATTGCTAAAGTCCTCCGGTACCAGTTCTTTTAAATGAAAAGATGTGTAGATATTATATTTTTTATCCCTTATATATCCGTTATTAAAGGTGCTGCCACAGTTTTCTTCACCCCTGCTGTTATTCGCCTTATACTCTCCCCGATCTGCTACAAGTTTTCCGTTTTTATAGACAGCCTCTACTGACAGGCTTTTTAGATCCTTAAGAATTACCAGATCCGCCTTATACCCAGGAGCTGTGGCGCCCATTCCGGTAAGGCCGAAATACTGTGCTGCATTAATTGTAGCCATTCGGATTGCTGTAATCGGATCTGCTCCATATTCTACCGCTTTGCGGATCAGATAATCCATATGCCCCTGCCTTAATAAATCCCCGGGATGTTTATCATCCGTAACCAGCATACATCTTCCAGCGTAAGCAGGCTCAAATAAAGGCATCAAAGCTTTCATATTCCTGGCTGCCGTACCTTCCCTTATCATAATCCACTGACCGCGTCTTAGTTTTTCCAGGGCTTCCTCACTATTACTGCATTCATGGTCGGAAGCAACCCCGGCGGTAATATAGGCATTCAGGCTGTAGTTCTTAAGACCCGGCGCATGGCCGTCTATCTGCTTTTTATACTCCTTGCTTAGAAGGATTTTATCAACAATATCCTCCCTTGCTTCTGCCGTACCATAAAAATCCATTAATTCCGCAAGCCCCAGAACACGGTCATGCTTCATATACCCAGCCAGATCGGCGGCATATAAATTCGCCCCCGACTCATCCAGAGACGTTGCCGGTACACAGGAAGGAAGCATAAGAAATACATCCAGCGGCAGCGAATCGGATGCATCCAGCATATAATCAAGCCCTTCCAGTCCGGCTACGTTGACAATCTCATGAGGATCCGTTATTACGGCCGTGGTACCGTGGGGCACCACGGCTGCTGCAAATTCTGCCGGTGACAGCATGGAGCTTTCAATATGAATATGACCGTCGATAAAGCCGGGGCTAATAAACCGGCCGGTACAGTCTATAACCTTTTCTTTATCTGCCATGGAAGCATAATTACCTATGCCCACAATAATACCGTCAAATACCGCAATATCACTGTACTCTATTTCACCGGTAAATACATTAATTATACCTGCATTCCGTAATACCAAATCTGGTGGTATCTTACCCGCTGCTGCCAGTATTCTGTTCTGCTGTTTTCTCATCTCATTTTCAAGTACCGACTCATCCGGTATCCCAAATCTATCCGGTTTTATTTTATTTTCCATGGTTCCTCCTTATAGAATTTATTTCAATTATATGTCTAATCCAGATTATTATTATAATGTACCTTGACCAGAGTAAAAAATCAAGAGCGAATCCATTTTCTGCTGGCTTCATTTATATTGAATTTATTAATTATTTGCACCGGACTATCAGCTTTAATAAATTGGATACATTTAAAATTCCTCTGATCAAAACTTAGCCAGTTACAGCCTGCCTCGTTTTTTCCTTACGAGTAATCTTTAGATACGTAAAAACGCCAGGAGCAAAATACATCCCCTGGCGCTAAAATCTATATTTTAATCCTATTTACTTTGTCTTTCAAGATAAAAGAATTGAATCATGACTGCTTTAATTATACTATTATTAACCTAATACCACTTCCACCACATGTTCTTTGCCATCGCCAAATACCGGAACAATATTGCCTGCTGCTTCTTTACCGTCAACGGTCATTTTTACAACACCTTTGCATACATGATTGGGATTTTTTATTGCAATCTTTAAGATATCTCCCCTAAAATGTCTGGTGATTTCATATCCGTCCCAGGAAGCAGGAATGGAAGGGGCAACCTTAAGACCATCAAAATCCGGAATGATACCTAGGATATACTGGGTAATTGCAACGAAATTCCAGGAAGCGGTTCCGGTAAGCCAGGAATTCTTAGCTTCGCCAAAACGCTTTGCATCTTTGCCGGCTACCATCTGGGAATATACATAAGGTTCCAC
>JAEZSL010000304.1 GCA_023443925.1 Bacillota bacterium
CTCAAAAGAAGCGGACACCATGATTAGGAATGGCAGTAAACAAGCCAATGCTAAAAAGCCGATAAATATGTATCCTATCACACGAATAATACGTCCGGACAAATCGTCCTTTACTTTTTTCTTTCTATTCATAAACGATCTCCTAATAAAGCTTTTTCCTAAAATAGTGCATAATCCGGTTCAATTTTTTTCACTATTGCATTGGTGGTCAGCACCAGAATAAACCCGAATACGGATTGAACAAAGGATACCGCGGCTGCCGTACTGAACTGAAAGTTGCTTGTCATGGCGCGGAACACATAAGTCTCCAGTACGTCCGTTGAACCGTGAAGCAATACATTGCTGCTTCCGATCATATTGTAAAACAGATCAAAATTACCTCTTAAGATACCACCGATGGATAACAGTACCAGAATGATAACCGTAGGTTTTAAACTGGGAAGGGTAATGTAGCGGATTCTCTGGATGGTACTGGCACCGTCTACCTGGGCAGCCTCTAAAATTTCATGATCCATTCCTGTCAGTGCGGCAAAATATACAATTGAACCATATCCTGCACCTTTCCATAGATTTACCAGGACCAGAATTGCGGGCCACGCAGCCGGCATGTTGTAAACCGACACATCGGTTTTACCGAATCCCTCCAGTATATTACCCAGAATACCATTGGTGCTGTTAAATAATGCAAAGCTGAATAAGCCCACCAGAACATAGGAAATAAAATTCGGTAAAATTAGAAAGGACTGGGACAATTTACGGAACTTTTTACTTCTGATTTCATTTAACAGAATTGCTATGGTTATCTGCAGAACATGGCTGGTTACGAGAAAAGCCAGGTTATACAATACCGTATTTCGGATCAGCAGCCCCAGTTTGCCCGACATGGTAATAAATTTCAGATTATCCAGTCCAACAAAGGGACTTCCGAAAATGCCCCTGGCATAATTAAAATTGGTAAAAGCCACATAAATTCCCGGCATCGGCAAATATGCGAATACCAGAAAATACAGAATCGTTGGAACACACATAATCAAAAAAACACGATCCTTTTTCATCGAGATTCTCCAATTCCGGAACCGATACTCAAAAGCAGATTTATCGGTTCCCGGTATGCTACCTCCTGTCGTTTTTAACAAATAATCACCCCTTTACACTCTATTCTTGAAAACGTTTTCATGTATTCAATATAGCATACCATAAATTTCTTGTCAATATACAGTTTTTTAATAAATTTCAATGGATTTATCTCTTTATTAAGGGTATATTTTGATAAATATTTGCGCACTCAAGAAAACCTTTTCACGTTCTATTGCATTATTTCCCATATCGTGCTATATTAGTTTAAGCTGGATGTTCTGATTGCTTACTTCTTAAGATTACCAATACCCAAAATCCGTATAACATTTATGAAAGGAACATGTTTTATGGCTGAAAAAGAACACATTACCATAACCCAGATTGCAAGGGAATCCAATGTATCGATTTCAACGGTATCCCGGGTTTTAAACGGCAATACCCCTGTAGCCCCCGATAAACGCAAACGTGTGGAAGAAATCATTCAAAAATATAACTTTACCCCCAACGCCCTTGCCAGAGGCCTGATCTCCAAACAAACGAAAACTCTGGGTGTTATATTACCCGACATATCAAACCCTTATTTTTCTTCCATGTTTCTTGAGATCGAACGTTATGCCCTGGAATCCGGATATACCCTTCTGCTTTGCAATACCTTGTTTGGCGGTTCCTCTCACGGCATCCGCAATACCAAGGAAGAGTCCTACTATTTCCAGATGCTCATTGATAAGCAGGTGGACGGGGTTCTTATCATCGGCGGACAGGTCGACTTAATCACGGTGGAACAATCCTATAAACTAGCTTTGAAAAGGCTTGCCGAGCAGCTGCCGGTAGTAGTCATCGGCCAGGAAATTGACGATGTGGACTGTATTTTTATACAGGCAGAAAATGGTCTTGGCGTTGTCACCGCCCTCAACTACCTTTACATGCTGGGACATCGGAATATTGCATTTGTAGGGGGCCAGTCCGGTGTCACCATTACCGAAATACGTGTGAATGCCTACAAAAACGCGTTAAAGGCGTTAAACCTGCCGGTGGAGGAGGAACTTATCTCTCTTTCGGATTATTATTCCGAGGACGGCTATTCTGCTATGAACACGTTAATGAGCCGGAACATTCCCTTCACTGCATTTCTGGCCATTAACGACAACGTTGCCCTAGGCGCGCAGCGCGCATTGTATGACCAGGCCTTAAAAGTACCGGAGGATATAGCTGTCATCAGCTGTGACTTATTTTTGACCGGTGAATACCATATCCCCCGTCTGACAAGTATCAACCAGCATCATGACCTGTTAGGCCGTCTGGTTATCACTACCCTGATTAATGCCATTAAGGGAACCGGCAAGACCTCCAAGTTTACCTTTACCCCTGAGTTAGTTATAAGAGAAAGCTGCGGAAGCTATCTGGGTATGCGAAAATTTGATGAAACAGAATGAGAAGAGCCAAATAGCTGCAAACTAGAGAATGCAGCCGCTTTTGCTGGCTTGGAACATAATAAGGGTATAAATCCTGTATTCCAGGCCAGGACTCGCTAATTTTACTTTTTGCAGCAACAATCCGGATTTAAAACAGACAGGTTCCATGATACACACACCCCATTACGAAAGGAGAATCAGAATGAATCGAACTGAATATTACGAAACCTTAAAACAGATTTACGAGGATCTGGAAAATCCCAACGGTAATTTCCAGGATTCCTTCCCTGCAACGGGAGAGGAGCTTGATAAACTGAAAAAATATGCTGCTGTCTCTCTTATGGTGACAGACCGCTTCTATACCAATTTATCCAAATTAGAATATGAAAGAAAGAATCTTTAGTAAGTAGTTGTAATCGATCATCAACTTTTTATATCAGATATTATATTGACAATATTAATATGAAGAAAACCCGTTCTGTTTAAGCTATCCGATATCCAAGAAACCCGCTGTCCAAAACAAGGACAGCGGGTTTTTTTCTGTTAAGCTTACAAACTTTATATGTATTAACTATTTTATGAAACAGGGTTTTGTATTATAGTTTTACAGAATTATTTTTAATTGAAATATATTTTTTGAATTAGGGTTTCGAATTATGTATTCATGAATTATACTTTTTTAATTTTTCCTTTTTTGAGTTTTACTTTCTTGAATTATACTTTTTAAGTTTTCCTTTTTTGAGTTATACTTTCTTGAATTATATTTTTTTAAGTTTTCCTTTTTAAATTATACTTTTTTGATTATATTTTATTATTTTTATTATTTTTGGGGATTATAGTGCCGAATCACATTTACCGTATTAATTCTATACACTTATACTATGGCCATAAGATGAACTAAGGTACGGTTGTATATATATTCAAGCTTTCGTATAGCAGCCATATACGCACCTGTTATCCAACTTAAGACATTTTATCCCGCAAAGTTCCAAAAACCGTTAAAAAGCCTTCTGCGTTCTTGTAACCTGCCACCTTAAAAAATCATACTGGTAATTACCGCACTTGCCAGTACACCTACAAAGGTTGCAAAAAGAGCACCTGCAAGGGTGTATCTTGTCTTCTTAACCTTGGCCGCCATAAAGTATACGCTCATGGTATAAAATACAGTTTCCGTACAGCTCATAATGATGGAGGAAAGCCGGCCCAGATAGGAATCCGGCCCGTATTCTTTAAACAAATCCAGCAGCAGACTGGTGGCCGCCGAAGAAGAAAATAACTTTACAGTGACAAGAGGTACCAGTTCCGAGGGGAACTTCATCAGATTTGTTAACGGTTTCACAAGACCGGCTAACAAATCCAGAGTACCGGATGCCCGTAGTATTCCAATGGCTATCATAAGACCAATGAGGGTCGGCATAATACCTAACACAACCTTAAAGCCGTCCTCCGCCCCTTTGGTGAACTCGTGAAATACCGGCGCTTTCATCAGCAGTCCGAAACCCACGATATAAAATATAATAAAAGGAATAATATAATCGGAAATATATAATAAAAATTTCATGGCAGCTCCCTTCTGACAACCCGGATACTTTATTTTCTCCGGCTTAATTTCCTTGCAGTAACTGAAAAAATTATGCCGGCAATGGTAGATATGGTGGTTGCCACCAAGGCCGCACCCAGTATCTCCGTGGGACTGACAGAACCGTACTGGCTCCGGTAGGCAATGATATTAACAGGTATCAGCTGAAGGGACGATATGTTTATAATCAGAAAAGTACACATATCCGTACTGGCCGTTTCACTGTCTTTATTTAGTTTCTGCAGCTCCCCTATGGCCTTTAGCCCCATAGGAGTGGCTGCCCAGCCAAGTCCCAGTATATTGGCTATCATATTGGAAGCTATGTACTCATTGGCGGGGTGTCCTTTTGGAATATCAGGAAATAACAGCCGCAGTATGGGATATAATACCTTAGTCAGGGCATCTATAATTCCGGTAGCCTTTGCCACCTGCATGATTCCGGTCCATAAAGACATTATGCCTAACATAGTGATACATAAGGTGATGGCTTCTTTTGCCGAATTAATGGTGGCTGTGCTTACCGCATCGATTTTGCCGTTTATAACACCAACAATAATCCCAATTACGATCATAAAACCCCATAGATAATTTAACATAAGCAAATCCTTTTTACATTTTCTTACTAAATACTATATTCCATCTTGATAAAATACATTACAACTATGTAATTAGCTCCTCTTAATCGGTATTTTTTTTACTTTTTAATACTCTTTTTACAATATTTCCTATAAAATACTAAATTATTGCTATAATATCATAATTAATTTATTGACTTTGCATTTCTTGTATGCTATTTTATTAAAGTATTGTAGGAGGTACATATATGAAAAGCACAGGAATAGTAAGAAAATTGGATGAATTGGGAAGAATCACTCTCCCTATTGAGCTAAGAAGGACTTTAGGC
>JAEZSL010000416.1 GCA_023443925.1 Bacillota bacterium
CGGCTTCAGAAACCAGCTTAACAGATATTCTTGCATCTTTATTTGAATTCTTTAAGTCATAAATTAACTGCGCCAAATCTTCGATGGAATAGATATCGTGATGAGGCGGCGGGGATATTAAGCCTACACCGGGAGTTGAATGCCTGGTTTTGGCAACCCACGGATATACTTTTCCGGCCGGCAGCTGTCCGCCTTCGCCGGGCTTAGCTCCCTGTGCCATCTTTATCTGGATTTCCTTTGCACTAACCAGATACTGTGAAGTAACCCCAAACCTGCCGGAAGCAACCTGTTTAATAGCCGAACACCGGTTTAACCCGTCTTTGCCCAGTGTTAAACGCTCCAGACTTTCACCGCCTTCACCGCTGTTGGACTTACCGCCTAACTGGTTCATGGCAAGTGCCAGGGTTTCATGGGCTTCCTGAGAGATGGAACCGTATGACATAGCTCCTGTCTTAAATCTCTTAACAATCGAGTCGACACTTTCCACCTGATCAATCGGGATTCCTTTTTCCGGATAATCAAATTCCAGAAGGCCTCTTAAATTAATTCCTTCTTCTTCCGCTTCAATATATTTCGTATACTCCTTAAAAGCAGCATAATCACCCGTGCGGGCTGCCTTCTGCAGCATATGAATGGTCTTGGGATTGTATAAATGTTCGTCTTTGCCGCTTCTTAACTTATGAGTACCGTTATTATCAAGGTTTAAGTCTACATTCAGCCCCAGAGGATCAAAAGCCTTCGTATGAAGCTCGTCAACCTGCTTCTGTATATCTTTAATGGTGATGCCTTCAATACGGCTTACGGTATCCGTAAAATATTTATCCACCACCTCCTTGCTGATACCAATGGCTTCAAATATTTTAGAACCCTGGTATGACTGGATCGTGGAAATACCCATTTTGGAAGCAATCTTTACGATACCTTTTAAGATGGCTTTATTGTAATCATTTACTGCCGCATAATAATCTTTATCCAGCATGTTGCTGTTAATAAGCTGCTTAATTGTCTCCTGTGCCAGATAAGGATTAACAGCACAGGCACCATAGCCAAGCAAAGTTGCAAAATGATGTACTTCCCTTGGTTCCGCACTTTCTAAAATCATAGCAACCGCTGTTCTTTTCTTCGTCCTTACCAGATGCTGCTGCATTGCGGATACGGCTAAAAGAGATGGTATGGCAACATGGTTTTCATCCACTCCCCGGTCGGAAAGAATCAGTATATTGGCACCTTCCTTGTAAGCACGGTCAGCCTCAACAAAGATATGGTCGATAGCCCTCTCCAGGGAAGTATTCTTGTAATAAATAATCGGTATGGTTTCTACTTTAAATCCGGATATCTTCATGGATTTAATCTTTAAAAGATCCGTACTGGTTAAGATTGGATTATGAATCTTTAATACTTTGCAGTTTTCCGCACATTCTTCCAGCAGATTGCCGTCTTCTCCGATATATACGTCGGTAGAAGTAACAATTTCTTCCCGGATTGCATCAATGGGAGGATTGGTAACCTGAGCAAAGAGCTGTTTGAAATATCCGAACAAAGGCGGATTATTTCTGGACAGGATGGGCAGTGGACTATCCACACCCATGGCTTCTACCGGCTCTGCACCTGTCTTTGCCATAGGAAGAATACAGGTACGGTAATCTTCGTAGGTATAACCGAAGGCTTTCTGCAGCTTTGCTCTTTCTGCGTCATCGTATTCCCATACTTTCTTATTGGGTATATGAAGATTTTTTAACTTAACCAGGTTGCTGTCCAGCCATTCCCCATAAGGACTGCGTTTTGCATAACTGTTCTTTAAATCTTCGTCATCGATAAGACATCCTTTTACCGTATCTACCAGTAACATTTTACCCGGACGGAGTCTTTCTTTTTTCACTACTTTTTCTGCCGGAATCTCTAACACCCCAACCTCGGAAGACAGGATCAGGTGATCGTCCTCGGTAATATAATAGCGGGAAGGTCTTAAACCGTTACGGTCAAGTACGGCGCCCATAATATCCCCATCGCTGAAAAGAATGGAAGCCGGTCCGTCCCAGGGTTCCATCATGGTTGCATAATACTGATAAAAGTCTCTTTTTTCCGGACTTATATTCTGGTCATTGCTCCAGGGTTCCGGAATGGTAATCATAACGGCCAGAGGCAGTTCCATGCCACTCATAATCAGGAATTCCAAAGCATTGTCAAGCATAGCGGAGTCAGAACCTTCCGTATTGATTACAGGAAGAACTTTATGCAATTCACCTTGTAAATATTTGGATTCCATTGTCTCTTCACGGGCAAGCATCTTGTCTACATTACCGCGTATGGTATTAATTTCACCGTTGTGAACGATTAAACGGTTGGGATGAGCTCTTTGCCAGCTGGGATTTGTATTGGTACTGAAACGGGAATGTACAATGGCAATGGCAGATTCAAAATCCGCATCCTGCAGATCCACAAAAAACATGCGGAGCTGTTTTACCAAAAACATGCCTTTATATACGATGGTACGGCTAGATAAGGATACGACATAGGTGTTGTCGTTACTCTGTTCAAAAGTTCTTCTTGCGATATATAATTTCCGGTCAAATTCTAAGCCTTTTTTCACACCGGAAGGTCTTTTTATAAAGCCCTGCATAATGTAGGGCATACATTCTACTGCTTTATGGCCTAATATATCAGGACTGATGGGAACTTTTCTCCATCCCAGGAAATCCATTCCCTCTTTTTCAACAATAATCTCAAACATTTTCTTTGCCTGATTTCTCATTAACTCATCTTGAGGAAAGAAGAACATGCCAATACCATAATCTCTTTCACCGCCAAGGGATATATTCAGTGCTTTGGCTTCTTTTGAAAAGAATCGGTGAGATATCTGCAAAAGGATACCAACACCGTCACCGGTTTTACCTTCTGCATCTTTGCCGGCGCGATGTTCCAGATTTTCAACAATCTTTAATGCGTTGGCTACGGTTTCATGCGTCTTAACACCTTTTATGTTGACTACAGCACCAATACCACAGTTATCATGTTCAAATCTGGGGTCATACAAGCCCTGCTTCACACGTTTCGTTTCTTCTAAACTATGTTTGTTCATTCGCACGCCTCTTTTCTTTATTTTTGCAAAATATCAGATTGCATAATAATTCAATTAATTTGATATTTTTAATTATCTTTACAAAATTTGGATGACAAAAAGACGTTCTTATGCATTTTAGGGTACACAAGAACGCCTTTGTTCTTTGGTTATTATAATACAGAATATTTATAATAGCAATCTTTTTTTCATATGAAATATTTTCTTTTTTATTATTTAAGTATCTGTAGAATCTAATTCTTTATTATTCTTACATAATTATTAATTCATATTCATAACCGGGCTATTTTGTGCCGGATTACTTAAATTTGTATTTACGGTTTACAATAATTCTTCTGTTTTCCGCTTTTTCTTATTCTTCTTAGCCTCAAACATCCTCTGGTCCGCCAGCTGGATCAGCTCCTGGGCTGTCCTGGGCTTCTCCTGCATGGATGCAATTCCATAAGATAAAGAAATCACAACACTTTCCCCCTGAACCGAAAAATCTGTTTTTAAAGCAGCTTCTGCTATCCTTTTCATAATTCGTTCCGCTTGTTTACTGTCTGCATGATTCAGACATAGCAGGAATTCATCGCCCCCATACCTGGCTGCCCAGTCAGATTCGGAGCGGATGGTATCCTTTAAAATCCGGCTGATTACATCGATAATCTGATCACCCACTTCATGACCATAGGTATCGTTAAGGATTTTAAAATTATCCAGATCAATAAAACAAACCGATAAAGCAGCTTGATTTACAGCGGCATTAATGACATCCACCGGAAGGCGGTCGTCAATAAAACGCCGGTTATAAAGAGAAGTGAGAGGGTCCCTGATAACCATATCGCTCATCTCCTGTATGACATGCAGCATTATTTCCCCGGTATTATAGTCTCCCGTTCCCATAAACATACTGTCGGTCGCATCTTTTAACAGCTCAAGAACAACCGGCTGGTCTGTATTTAAAATGGGCAGAGCGGTAACCATTAATATGGAACTCCCGTTTTTCTCAAGCTTAATAAAACTTCTATTTTCCTGATGGGCACGGATGGATATGCAATTATCACATATCTTGCCGGTTCCCCAGTAATTATAACAGATTTCTATTGTTTCCAGTGCCAGGGAACTGCGGTAATCCATTACTTTTTTGTTAAGGGGATCTACCAGCCGGACAGAATCATACATTTTATGAAAAAAATCCAGGTTATCTTCCAGCTGATTCAGCGATATTAATTCAGGCACCTCTTTCACCTCCAGGCATTTTACTCTTTACTTCCATAACTTTCTAATATGTATATAGTATTTTATATAGAAATGTAAATTATGTCAATTCTTAGTCCCACTAAGGCTAGATTCTTCGAACCCAAAGCCAGGATTTTATAGAAGAAATTAAGTCCTATTACATTTTTACCGATATATAACTATATCAATCCTACTATTTAATACCTGATTATGCTATACTGAATTAACTCTTCTGACTTAATATATTACATTTTATAAATAGATAAGTAAAGGAGGTTTCATATGATAAACAATTCAATACAACCCTCCGGCGGGGGAATACATCAGACCCGGAATGCCTCCTCCCCCTCCACATTAAATACCAACGCTTCCCAAACCGGGAACTCAACCGCCGGACTGGAAAAAGGAGAGCTGATTCGAGGCGAAATCACAGATCTTAAAAGTGGAGAAGTAAGCGTAAAATTAGAAGACGGCAGAACACTCTCAGGCAAATTGGAAGGTTCCAGGGATCTTTCCATCGGTGATAAAGTTGTATTCCGGGTAGAAGAGGTTTCCTTAAAAAATTTAACCTTAAAAATCATAGCCAATGCTGATTATGTATCCGCAGATATCACCATTGAAAAAGCCCTGGCAGAAGCCGGTTTAGCAAAAAGCAGCAGGAACAATGAGCTTGTTAAAGAGTTATTAAACCAGCAGATGTCCATTGATAAAAATACCATTGCCCTGTTAATCAAACAGTCCGTATTATATAAAGATACCCCGCTGCAAACACTGGTCCTAATGAATAAATACCATATTCCGGTAAATGAAGCCAGTATACGTCAGTTTATCACTTATCAGAATTCTGGGCAAAGTATTCTAAACAATCTTAATACAATGGCGGACTCCGTTGCCGAATTATTTAATCCATCCGGCGAAATTTCCTATAACAATTATCTAACCCGAAGTACCGGCTTATTAAACCTTCTGCTTAACCATAACAACGAAGCTTCGACCCCAGATCAGCCGATAAACGGTAACACTTCACAACCCTGGCCGGATCCAGGTATGGGTAATATTTATACCGCCGGTTCTTTGTCCCCGGGTAATACCCTGAATTCACAGACACCTCTGACTGCCGGTAATCTGTTATCCCAGGGCCAGCTTTTTAACCTTGCCGAGTTGTTACAATCTGATCCACTGGCAGAAAGCTTACTGGGCAGTAAATTTATTGCTTCCCTTACAGATGGCAGTGCAGAGATTCAAAACGCCTCCGAAGCCTTAAAAAATTTCCTTAATACAGCCAAGGAATCCGGTCTTTCTCCGGACCTTGCCGGCAGACTCTCTGCTTTACCGGCAATGCAGACAATCCTGGCAGCCGGTGAGGAATTAAAGAACAGCTCACAGGAACCCGCGGTCTCAATACCTCTTTCCGGCAGAGAGATGTTATCCAATGCCCTGGAAGACTTTATACCGGAACATAACCTTACATCCAGTGAAAGAGAGCTTATGTCCGTTCTAAAAGAACGGATATTGACAGGACACATTACCTCCAGGGAAGTACTAACCTGGATCCAGGATAATTTGGGAAAGGCAGGGGAAGATAGCCTCAAGGCTTTTTTATCCTCAAAAGAATTTAGTACCCTGATAAAGGATGGCCTGTTAAAACAATGGACCTTGGCTCCAAAGGATTTAACACAAAAGGATGCCGTAGAGCACCACTTTGAGAGTCTGATAAACCAGATGAATGCTCTGAAAGAGTTTGCGGAACAGGCAGCCGGTGAC
>JAEZSL010000418.1 GCA_023443925.1 Bacillota bacterium
CCACCCTGGATTTCGGAGAAAATGTAAAGATATTTGATCCCTCCATGTCCGCAACAGAAATTCAAACGGCCTGTGATACGATTTTTAACCAAATGCAATACAATGAATTCGGCTCTGAAAGATATGCCCTTCTTTTTAAGCCCGGTGCTTACAATACGAATGTCAACATAGGGTTTTACACGCAGGTAGCCGGCCTGGGTCAAAGACCAGGGGATGTAACCATAACCGGTTCGGTACGCAGTGAAGCGGACTGGAACGGAGGCAATGCAACCATGAATTTCTGGAGGTCGGTGGAGAATCTTACGGATATACCAACCTATTCCGCCAATCCCTTAGCGCCTAAAGGTACGGAAACCTGGGCCATCTCACAGGCAGCTCCGATGAGAAGAGTTCACGTAAAAGGGGATTTAATGCTTTGGGATCCCAATCCAAATAATTATGACGGAAGCTGGTCCAGCGGAGGTTATATTGCGGATTCAAAAATAGACGGCACCATTTATTCCGGTTCCCAGCAGCAGTTTTTCACACGAAACAGTGAAATGAAAGCCTGGAATGATTCAAACTGGAACATGATGTTTGTAGGGGATGTCGGTGCACCAACCCAATCCTATGAGGAAAGAAGTTTTACGGTAATTGAGGAAACACCTGCCGTTAGTGAGAAACCATTTTTATATTTTAATAACGGCGGCTATGAGGTATTTGTACCTGGTCTAAGAAATCAGGAGACAGGAGTTTCCTGGGAAAACGGTATGGGCTTTGGGGCATCCTTATCCCTGGATCAATTTGTTGTAGCACATCCGGATACATCAACCGCAAAGAGCTTAAATCAGGCATTAAAAAACGGTAAAAACATACTCTTTACCCCAGGTATCTATCATTTGATAGAACCTCTAAGAGTCACAAATGCAAATACCGTTTTGCTGGGTCTTGGTCTTGCAACCATAATTCCCGATTACGGAACCGCTGCCATGACGGTTGCTGACGTGGATGGTGTGAAAATAGCCGGAATCTTATTTGAAGCAGGCACCAACCCCTCCAAGGTATTACTCAAAGTAGGTAAAGAAGGCAGCACGCAGCGGCATTCGGCAAATCCTATGGTATTAAGCGACCTGTTCTTCCGGGTCGGCGGTACCGGTGCGGCAAAGGCGGATCTTTGCGTGGAATTAAACAGCAATGATGTAATCGGAGATCATTTCTGGATATGGCGTGCCGATCATGGCGCAGGCGTAGGCTGGGAGGAGAATGCGGCAAAGAACGGGCTTATTGTGAATGGGGAGGATGTAACCATATACGGCCTGTTCAATGAACATTTTAATGAATATTGTACCATCTGGAACGGCAGCGGCGGTAAAGTTTATTTTTATCAAAGTGAAATTGCTTATGATGTTCCGGACCAGGCAAGTTTTATGGACGGTGCGGCAAATGGCTATGCTTCTTATAAAGTGGCCGATACGGTAACTTCCCATGAAGTCTGGGCTATGGGAGTGTATTCCTACTTCAGGGATGCTGTTATTAAATTGGATAGTGCCGTAAAAGTCCCCAATAATAGCGAGGTTAAAATCCATAATGCAACCAGCGTATTTTTAAATGGCAATGGGGAGATAACACATATCGTTAATGACACCGGCGGTACAGTAAAGGCCGGTCACGTAAGAGAATTTATTACCGACTATTTCAATCAGGTGGAACAGCCTGACATAACGCCTGTAACCGGTGTGTATGCCTCCTCACAAACCGTAAGCATAACCGATCGTACAGAAGGAGTTACCATCCGATATACCGTGGATGGTACCAACCCGACGGAAAATACGGGAACCATCTATACGGAACCCTTTTTGGTTTCGGACAATACAACAATAAAGGCAGTTGCCTATAAGGAAGGCTTGAATACTTCTTATGTGGCAGTCTCAGATATTACAATTGATACATCACTGGAAGATAATATTGCTTTAAACAAGACCGGAATTGCTTCTACCGGAACCGGAGGCCTGGCATTTGACGGCTATACCAGTACTCGCTGGGCTTCAGACTGGTCGGATTCCCAATGGATCAGTGTTGATCTGGGTTCCAGCTACGTGGTAACCGGAGTAAAACTTACCTGGGAGACGGCAGCCGGAAAAGAATATAAAATTCAGGTGTCCGGCGATAATGTACATTGGACGGATGCCTATAAAAAGACCGGCGGAAACGGAGGAACCGAGAATATTACTTTTACTGAGCCGGTTACCGGACAGTATGTAAGAATGCTTGGTACAAAAAGGCTGACAGGCTATGGCTATTCCCTGTGGGAATTTGAAGTGAACGGAACCTCGGTTGAAAAGGCAGCTACACCGGTAATTACACCGGCCACCGGAAGGTATAATACGGCGATGGAAGTTACGATTACGGATGAAACAGAAGGTGCAGCCATTTATTATACTACGGATGGAACATTACCTTCTGAAACAAACGGAACCCTATATACGGAGCCCTTTATGGTATCCACTACCACAACCGTAAAAGCAGCAGCCATAAAAACGGGAGTGGCGCCATCTGACATAGCAACCGCTGTGATTACCATTGTCCCATTGGAACCGGTATCGGTTCGGATTGAAGCGGAACACTATACCGCTATGCATGATGTTGCAAAGGAACCCTGCGGGGATGTGGGCGGCGGAGAAAATGTAGGATACATCGATACCGGTGACTGGATGGATTATACCATTACAGTTACAGCAGCCGGAATTTATGCAGTCGATTACAGAGTAAACGGCTGGAATGGGGCTGCACAGATAGAGCTGATGAAAGACGGTAATGTTCTGGCGGTTACTGGTGTCAATACCGGTAATATATGGGCAACCGTAACCTCGGATACGTTTTACTTAACGGCAGGTACTTATACCATTCGGCTTAATATAAGCGGCGGCGGCTTCAATCTCAACTGGATGGAATTTAATATAGCAGAAACAGTGGAAAAGGCGGCGGCACCTATCATTACACCTGCAACAGGAACTTATGAAGAAGCGCAGCAGGTATCAATAACCAGCGAAACAGAAGGAGCAGTCATATACTATACCACCGATGGAACAGCACCCACAGAAGCAGCCGGAACCCTGTATACGGAACCTTTCCTTGTTTCGGCTGCCACAACCATAAAAGCCATTGCCGTAAAGAC
>JAEZSL010000043.1 GCA_023443925.1 Bacillota bacterium
TTGTTCCTATGTCTTTTTATACCTAATACAGCTTCGATAATACTGTTAAAAAGTGTTAAAACTATGTCATTTTAACGATAATTTTCAATTATATGGTCATATAAACTAAATTATGTTATAATTAACATAATTATGAAGCTTATGAAAGGAGGTCAGCTATGGCCGAACATAATTATCACGATCAGAAAAATATTGAAAATACATTGAGGCTGCGGGATATTATATCGGAACTGCCCCGTTTCTGCGGTGATTTTTTCAGGGGAATTGAGCCGACTACGTCATCCCTGACCAGAATAGCCTATGCCTATGATTTACGAGTGTTTTTTCAGTTTCTATGCCAGTCCAATCCCATATTTCGGAACACCCCGGTCAGAGATCTGAAAGTCGATATTCTGGATCAGATTAAACCCATTGACATAGAAGAATATCTGGAATACCTCTCCTATTATAAGAAAGAGGATCAGGAGCACATCAATCAGGAGAATGGAAAGAAAAGAAAGCTGATATCTCTGCGGAGCTTTTATAACTATTATTTTAAACGGGAAATGATCCAGTTTAATCCGGCTGCATTAGTAGATATTCCAAAGCTGCATCAAAAAGAGATTATACGCCTTGACATTGACGAGGTGGCAAAAATGCTGGATCAGGTAGAAACCGGTGAAAATATGACAAAATCCCAGCAAAAATTCCACGAAAAAACAAAGGTAAGGGATTTGGCTCTTATTACTCTCTTATTAGGAACCGGTTTACGTGTCAGTGAATGTGTAGGACTGGATTTAAACGATGTGGATTTTAACAATGACGGAATAAAAATCAGACGCAAAGGCGGCTACGAATCCATAATTTACTTTGGAGAAGAAGTCCGGGATGCCCTGGAGATTTATTTGGTGGAACGGGAATCGGTGATACCTGCGTCGGGAAGTGAAGAAGCCCTCTTCTTATCGATCCAGAAAAAACGAATTAGTGTAAAAGCGGTAGAAAACCTGGTAAAAAAATATGCCGGCCTTGTAACCAGGCTTAAAAAAATCACACCTCATAAGTTAAGGAGCACCTATGGCACCAGCCTTTACCGGGAAACCGGAGATATTTATCTGGTTGCCGATGTTCTTGGACATAAGGATGTTAACACGACGAAAAAACACTATGCCGCCATTGAGGATTCCAGGAGGAGAAGTGCTGCGAATAAGGTGAAGTTAAGGGAGAAAATGTAAATAACATTAACTGAATGATTATTTTTAAGAAAAACTATCGTTCTTTTATATGCTTTACCGTATAAAGTACAAAATTCTTTAAGTTAAAGGAATTTTGTACTTTAATTTTTTGTCATAAATTTCTTTCTCACGACATTACCTTATTGTACTTAATAGTAAATTTTCATTGAAATTTAAAATTTGCTACTCTTACTTCTATACCTTATAAATATAATGGGGAGTCCCTGTAGCTCCTCAACTTGCGATTTATATCTTTTATTCATCCATTTCTAAATCATATATTATCAAATTTCTGCTCATTCGTCTTGCGTTTATCGTACTTTCAATTGCATATTTTACATTCTTTGCATCTTCAAATGAAGCATTCCTAAATTGACAATGTTTCTGTAATAATGCATCCGATATTCCAAGATATATTATCACGTCACAGTCTAATAAAATTAATGAAAACAATGGATGACCTGGATTTATAACAACACGTTCCTTTACTAGTTTACTTGTATATTTTCCAATATCATTAGTCCATGGTTTCTGACATATATATAATTCTTCTTCCTTAGACAATGTTGGCCATAATGCTTCATCCATATCCACGGCCTCAGTAAATTGGCTTTGCAAGGTAGACTTCCCGCAGCAAGTAGTACCTAGTACACATATTCTTTTATCATAATATTTGTCAAAAATTTTCGCTAACTCGCTCTTAACTTTACTCATTACTACTTCTCCTGTTAAATAATATTTGACCGATTCAACCTTACAAATTCAAAGTTTTCAATATACCTTATGCTTCATAAATATAATGGGAAGTAACAACACCTCGAAAAATAGTAATATTTATCTGTAATGATTTCAAATCAAAATTATTTCTTCATATGTACCTCTATGTTAAACCCTGAAGTTTCGAGTCTGACGCTCCTATTGTATACCAATTAGCAAATTGTTTAATGGATGAGTCATTATTTTTCCTTCTTTCATGTGTTTCTTCAATTGTATATTGAGCTAAAGTTCTGCCGTCTGCTGAATAGTTTGGTATAAAAATGTACCATAAATCGCTCCACTTTTCTGGGTTTTCTATCCCAATGCTTTCGTTTGAAAGATATCCTTCATGATTACAATAAAAGTATTTTATTCTGTTTCCATCATAATAAGCTAAACATTCCTTAAAACTGCATATTCGATTCTCAACGCCGTTCATTAGTTTTAATATACCTGCAATACCAATTGTTTCCAATGCATAATTAACAAAAGCCCTTGGAAAACCATTCAGTGCATCAATGTAAAAACCTGAATCTTGAGCAATGCAGGGCTGTTTTACAAGATCATATGCTTGTAAAACCTTTGATTTTGCTATTTCTGTTATATCATCAGAACGCGGCTCTATTAATTCATGAGAATATGTTTCAAGTTTAATATTAGTTGTACCAAAATATTGTTGTGCCGTTGCAACCTTACCCTTATTACTTGTTACGAAAATAATCTTATGTACCATACATCCTCCAGATTTTGAATAATCAGCTAACCTTTCCGTCTAATTCTAATTTCTATGTTTTATACACAGTTCAATACCTTAATTGAATGAGAGGTTTATTTTATCAGGTATAGGATAAACTTAAAAAAAAACTTATAATTTAAATTTCTGCATCAAATAATCTGCAATTCCGTCATCTTCATTTGTACCAATTACATCATCTGCAATAACCTTAACATCTTGAATTGCATTTCCCATGGCTATTCCTAATCCGCATAATTTTAACATGCCTATATCTGAGTAATCATCTCCAAATGCAATTATGCTTTCTTTTGAAATATTACAATAATCACATAAATAAGAAATTGCATTTTCTTTCGTAGCATTTTTCTTTGTAAACTTATACCAATCACCATCAGAAAATCGAATGCAATCATATTCAGGAAAAGCATTTTTCAGTTTTCCTGCTAAATCAGGGTCATGAATTTCAACACATACCTTCAAAGCTTCCAGATTAAATTCTTCAAAATCTGTGTAAATACTACTGCCCCAACTGGAATCAAGTTTTTGGGGATCAATATTATAATTCCAATAATGTTCATCGAGCGTATCAACTGTAATCTCACATGATTTACCACATATTTCTCTTGTTGTTTCTATAAGTCGATTCGTTTCATCTACCGTAAATTTGGCAAAATATATAATTTTATCATGTAAATGTACTAGTGCCCCTCCACTTGTTATTAATATCTCGGGATTTAAATCATCTAAATAAGACAAAGTATTCTTTTTGCCTCTTGAAGTTGAAATACCCAGAATAACTCCCTTTTTCCTACACATATTGAGGATATCAATTGTGTTTTTAGATATTGTTTTGTCATTTCTTAACAAGGTTCCGTCCAAGTCAAATAGCAACACTTTATATTGCATATTTATGCCCCCAATTTTTAAGTACCTATTTTTTATTTACTCAGTTAATCACAATCTATCATAATCATTAATTTACCTTTATTGCTAATCAGCAAATTGATGAACTATACAATTAATATCCAAGCTTTTCATGAATTAAAATAACTTCATATTCACTTCCTGTAGGTTTTTCCCATAATACAGAAAAATTTCTGCATATTCTCTGCGGGCTTTTACAATCGTAACATTTATCACCTTTTATCGCACATGGCGTTTTTACTCCTAAACGTTTTGCATTAAGAGGCGCGGCTATATTTCTTGCTCTATCTAAGGCCTCTTCATAACTTGAAGCTATTTTATTTTCACCAACAACAAAATAAACTTTATCATGTCCAAAACTGATCGCAGATACACGATTTCCAGTATTATCAATATTGATGATTTCTCCTGTTTCGGCGATTCCATTTACCGAGGAAATATAAAAGTCTGCAAGATTTGCTCTCTTTCTTGCTTCCATGGCACTCATGTTTTCAGGTAATCGCATATGCCAATACACATCATTATGAGACACCAGTGCGTCGTACAGTTTCATTTCATCTACTGTGACGGAACCTCCAATACCAATAGTTCTATTACTCAATTGATTAGATAAATGCTTCGTTGCTTCTTCTGCATCATTAAATTCACTGACGATATATCCTAAGCCCTCTAGGCTATTTTTGAGTTTTGTAAAATCCATAATTGTTGTGCTCCTATTCATATAAGTTTTCTTTTTTATTAAAAATGCAATAATATTCACCAGAAATATTTTTGATTGGGAATTGTGTTTCTAGTTGCCGGTATTATGTAATTTGATTAATAACTCAATCTCACTCTCTATAAAAGCTTCTCTGGGTATGTCACCATAATTCATTGAGAAGTCTAGGACATCTGCTGCTCTATGTATCTTCAATAAATATTTTTTCCCTCCATCAGAAACCGCATAAGTCATATTTTCATTATGCCGGATAAAAACTGCATCTGGATGCTTAAAATTATAATGCTTAAGTGCGGCTTCAATTATTCTTTGACCTCGCTTTGCTGGTGCTAACCTCCTGATAAATCATATCAACCACTTCATCTAAGCTTAAATCTTTTTGAATGCTTATTTCAGGAATGGATTCCAACAGATCATTTTCATTCCACCATCTCTTCATTTCCGTTTCGCCAAAGTCTTTGGCATTTGGTTTATGCTGATGACGGGATAAGGTTTCGTCAAAAGGTATATCAAAGTAATAGGCAAAGATATGATCACCAAATTCTTTTAGTATGGCATCAAATAATGGTTTATACCATTTTGAATTTAATATTCCTTCCAGGATTACAATCTTACAATGTCTTTTCCCGTAAAGTACCAGTTCCAGTAACAACGGACCAGCTGCCGGGTCTGGGCCGTCTAATGTATACAATATCTCTCGTCTAACCATATCTTGTGAAACAAGCAATGTACCATATCCGAATTTTTTCTGCAAAGCATTAGCTGTTGTAGATTTACCGCTTCCGGAATTACCTCTTAAGATTACTAACTGTACCTCATTATCCATAGATTTCTGCCCTTCTGTGTTTAATTTTATCCTATAACAATAATAATCAATTTGAAATCAAACTTCAATATAGAGTTCCTGATGCAGCTCCTGATACCATTCCTGTGATTTTGTAATTGCAGTTTCCATCTCCTCCAAGGTTGATACCTGTATGAGCTTCTCCAGTTTTTCTACCACTGCTTTTGGCATGTGATTTGAAATATGCAGCAGATAATGATGGGGGTATAAAGGTGTATATTTTAATCTCAGAAGCATAACCAGAGGTTCAACAACATACCGGTGGTAATAGGCATAGCTTTCAGGGAAAGTACCTCTTTTGATATATTTTATTACACGAAGGTGCTGACTGTATCTGTAATCGCATTCTTGTCTGCAATCGAGTTTATTCTGAATAATCTCCTGCTCATCCGCATCTTCATATTGTATCACGTTATCTTTGTCAAACAGGACGAGGGCACCTTCCACTATATCATTCTTAATATAATGATATTCCGCTCTGTCTCTGGAATGGAGCTGCCAGTTAAAGTCCAGTACCAGATACGGATTCGATCCATTAATGTGATATACCATCTGCCCAAGTTTCGGATGACCGTTGCCGGTTTCATCCCGCTCGTCCAAATCACCCAGGCTTTTCAGTGCTGTATCTACATGTTCCAGAGCTTCGTTTACATAGTCATCCTCTACATCAATCCAATAGTCAATATCGGAATATTCATCCGAATATCCCATGGCAAATGAGCCCTCCAGCCAAAATGCATAGACATATGGAAGTGGCTTTAACTCATGGATCAGAGCCTCCGTTATTTCTTTCTCTGTAATCATTATATTACCCAAGCCCTATCGCAGGCTGGACTGCGATACTGCCAAAAATAAATTAAGAGTGAAAGAATTGCTTTTGGCATCCTCTCTATTTTATATTTCCTTTCGCTCTTCCCTCCTGGTAGTGCTGTTGCCAATTTGCGTTATACCGGCTTTATTGCCCTTGTAGCCATATATTGCGGGCAATATTCTCTTATTGCCGCACCGCATTCTCTATCCCTGTCTTCATATAATTCTGTAAGTATAAAACCCGCTTTAAGTTGTCCTCCCAGCTGTTCTTCCATGCTGTGACTGAATTGAATGCCTTCAAATTGACTGGCCATACGGTTGTAATCTTCCTTGCTCATCTCCAAAGGATTATATGGCAATTTGTTTACAACCGTTAATGGCATATCATCCTCAAATAAAAAATCAATTCCGTTGGAAAATCCCGCTAGTAAAACTCCGCCTTTTTTTAATACCCGGTAACACTCCTTCCATACATGGAAGACATCAGCCACATAACAATTGGAGACCGGATGAAAAATAATGTCAAAGGTTTCATCCTTAAAGGGAAAAGGTTTTGTCATATCTCCTTTGACGATATGAATGGAATAACCTTCCCGCTCTGATACCATTTTTTCAGCTTCCAGCTGCCGGTCGGAATTATCAAAAACGGTACAGCCGGCTCCCAGTGCTGAAAATACCGGCATCTGCTGCCCGCCACCGCTTGCTAATCCCAGTAGTTTTGTACCTTTTAAATTGCCGAACCAATTATGCGGAACAATTTTACATGGTGTGAGATAAACACCCCAGGTCCCGTTTTCCGCACTTTGATATTCCTCATGAGAAATGGGGATGGACCATTCACAACCATTTAAAGCCCAGCAATCCCATGTTTTTGAATTAATCTCAGTATATGTATTTTGCATTGTAAGTACCTCGCTTTACTCTTTCATTGATAAGTTATATTAAAGCTATCAATTGTAGAATATCATACCTAAAGTATATACTTACAGGTCATAAATTTTTTAAACGAAACTATACACAAAAAGCTGTTGCACAAAACAACAGCCTGTTTGTTTTAATGTTTATAAAGTATCCTCTTTATTGTATCGAAGGACAAATGGTATTCCTCCATCAATTCCTCAACTGAATACCCTATTGTTTTTTTATGGCGTATTTCCTGATTTCTTATCCGTAATTCTGCCTTAGTATTTGTTCTGCTTCCCCATTTACATCTTATATTTTCCGGATGGGGGATATAAATCAACCCTCCGCCGAAATACTTCTGCACTTCAGATAAGATATGTTCCGGTAATACTTCCTTCCCATTTGCATATGCCATGCATATCACTCCTTTTAAACAACAACGTCTAAGCAGTTTAGACTTATGTTAATTGGAACCCGGAGTGCAACACATTTCATATTAGCGCTGCGATTCTATAATCGCTCTATGCATTGAATCGCTGGACAAATATGTCCTGTGCTGCATAGAGCGCGCAGGGTATTGGGTTGGACATTTTAATATATTGCAGAAATTGAAGCATTGTATCCCTCCTCCTAGATTGCTGATAAACAGTATCCTGCCTTCCATAATTATACATTAATAATTGATTATCTACAACCATAAAAGTCTTTATTAAATATTTATTTGCAACATAAAAATCTTTACTATTATTAAAACCTGAAAAATTAAAAATCTTTATTATTAAATATCTACAACTATAATAATCTTTACATAAATATCTGCAACTACTATGATCTTAATAAGTAGCTATAACTGAACTACTAACCGGTAATGAAATTAGGTATGCTTGCTTAAGATAGAACTTAAGGATAATCCGGGAATTAAAATAACCCTCAGCGCCTTTTTACGGGAAGCCGAGGGTATATTCGTCTCTTACTCAATATACAATACTCTATTTAACGAAACCTTTATATCTTATTTCATATTGGTTTATACTATTTTCCTATGTATTTTACAATTCAGTGCTGTAATGTCATCCGCACTTGCATATTTACTTTTTACATACAATCCAACTGCAATATTGCTTCGGAGTATTCTTCATCATTCACTTCTATATCCGCACCCAGGTCTATTAGTTTTTGAAACAAATTATCATATCCTCTTAAGATATGTTCCAAACCATAAATTTTAGATTCACCTTCCGCAACCAAAGCTGCCATAACCAGTGCCGCACACATCCGGATATCGGTTCCTGTCATAGTAGTTCCGGTGAGCTTTTGGATTCCGTTTATAATTACCTGTGAGTACATACTATCATACACCGCACCCATTCTGCTGATTTCAAACAAATGATTGAACCGAACCGGGAATATAGCATCTTTGATACAGGAACTTCCTTCGCATATAAGAGAATAAACCGTCGCAAATGGCTGTAAATCAGTGGGAAAACCAGGATATGGCAATGCATCAATATTGACTGCTTTTAGTTCGCAATTTGTTGCATCAATGGTAATCGTATTTTCTTCAACTTCAATATCTGCACCTGAATCCGATAGAATGGTAATTACGGATATAACATGTTCCGGGATTACATTTTTTAAAGTTCCAAAACCTTTGGTGGCAGCAATCATAAATAAAAAAGTTCCGACTTCCAGTCTGTCCGGCATGACTTCATGTACCGCTCTTTTTAATTTGTGTTCAGAAGGTTTAATGTGAATGACAGGTGTACCGGCACCGGTAATTTTAACTCCCATGGAATTTAATAAAATAGCCATATCAACTATTTCCGGCTCCATAGCCGCATTGTAGATAACCGTTTCACTGACCGCCGAACTTGCAACCAGCATTGCATTTTCAGTGGCACCTACACTTGGAAACCTTAAGAAGATCTTTTGGCCGTTATAAGGAAACTGCGTTGCTTCACACTTTACATATCCGTCAACAATTTCCGTATGGATCCCAAATTTATTAAAAACATATAAGTGAATATCGATTGGGCGATTACCAATCTTATCTCCTCCGGATAAAGGCACCGTTGCTTTTCCGAATCGGGCTAATAAAACTCCCAGAAATAAGTTGGAAGCTCTTATTTTAGAGACATATAATTTACTTAAATCGGAATAAACCATATTTCCTTTAATTACAACTCTATTATTTTCACATAACATCTGGATTCCGATTTCCTCCAGAATGCCTTTCATTGCTTCTATATCAGATATATCCGAAATATGAGTCAGTACTCCTTCCCCCTCACCCAGACACATCGGAGGTATTAATGCCAGTATCGAATTCTTGGAACCACTTACGTTTACTTCTCCCTTAAGCGCTTTACCGCCATTGACTCTCAGGTAAGCTTTGCCACTTATCATTGTATGAAACCTCTCTTATTCCTTATATAGCATACTTTATTCCTATTAATATAAATATTCAAAACCGTGATAATTGTTAAAATCTCTTCACGTATAAGGTATCTCTTTAATATAGTCAATACGTTATAATATTAACATTTAACACCTCCTATTTCAATATAAATTTACTAAAATAAAGGCAGAGATGTAAATGATTTACATTCAAGATATAAAACTGATCATTTATGCCCTTCTATCTAAAACTGGTCATGTATGCCCTTGCACCAAAAACTGATCGTTTATACCCTTCTATCTAAAACATATCATTTATAACCATTCTACCATCAGTATATTCTTTGAATCCTTCATATCACACTAAAAACCCAAATAAAAGAAAAATCCTTCTATAGATACTGATACTCTTTTACGGAAGGATCTTTTTGAACATATAACAAAATCCGCAATAACTAATATGGTTATACTTAAAACTTAATAGCTGAAAATAACTAAATTAAAACAATAATCGACTCATTCAAATTTATTTCTCATTTAAGAAACATTTTTCGACAGTCATTAATATAATATAGTAAGTGATCGCAGGCAGCTTGACTAATCTTACTGCAGCTTACTTCTGATCACTATAAATTTTATTTTGAATTATATTTACTGCTAAACAGTTTCAAGACTTAGGATTTCTGTAAGGACGAACCTATTGTTATAGAACCTGACAGGATATTATTCGGAAAGGAAAAGCGATGCGTAAAAAAAATAATAAAATTTCAAAAAGAAAAAAAGTCGTATTGGAACCTTTTCAGGTTAAAGAAATCGTTCATAATGTAAATGAAATTCCTCAGGGCGTTCAGATGATACAGGCGCCGGCTATCTGGGAAAAAAGCAGAAAAGGAGAAGGTATTGTTATTGCAATAATTGATACGGGCTGCCAGATGGACCACCCTGATTTAAGAGATAGGATTATTGGGGGGAGAAACTTTACAAAGGACTTTAAGGGAGACCCTAATAATTTTTCCGATAATAATGGACATGGGACGCATGTTGCCGGAACGATAGCTGGAGCTCAGAATAATGCAGGGGTTGTAGGTGTGGCACCCCTGGCTAAACTCCTTATATTAAAAGTGCTGGGTAAATCCGGTGACGGCAATTACCAGAGTATAATTGATGCTATAAATTATGCCGTTAAATGGCGTGGTCCTAACAATGAAAGAGTTCGTATTATTAATATGTCCCTAGGCGGCAACACAGATATACCGAAACTCCATGAAGCCGTTATCCGGGCCGTAGAAAATAATATTCTTGTAGTAGCCGCTTCCGGTAATAACGGTGATAGTAATTTTAAAACCGATGAACTAAATTATCCCGCCGCTTATAATGAAGCTATTTCCGTTGGTGCAATCGATTTCTTAAAGAAGATCACGAAATATAGTAATTCAAACAACAATGTTGATCTGGTTGCTCCCGGTAACGATATCATTTCATCCTATCCGATTGGCAAATATGCAAAACTTAGCGGAACTTCCATGGCAACACCTCATATATCCGGTGCTATTGCTTTAATCATTAATATGTGCGAAGCTGAATTCGGCAGAACATTAACGGAAGCAGAAATTTATGCACAATTAATTAAACGAACGACGACTCTTGGATTAGACAAGAGGGATGAGGGTAATGGAATGATTGATTTAAGCAAAAAGTAACAATTCTATGCCACTTTCCGATCGATAACATAAAATTAGCATTCATAAAAGAACTGAAAGAACTGATTGATACTTAAAAACCATCAATCAGTTCTTAATTTTATATATATTTATGACGGCTCCCTTCTACGATCGTTTATCCGGCAGATAACTAAGAAAGGTATCACTTCGCCAGTTAAGACCTGTAAAAGTTCCACACGTACTCTTTGCAAAACCTGCAAAAATTTACTATTCTATGCCTGGTTACTGCTTATTCATGCTTTTATTACCGGGTTTTGCTCACCTTAAATGCAGCTTATTTATAATAAAAGTACATTTATCCGGAGCCAAATTAAATGCTGTTAAGAATAATTTGTGGTGTACCGGTGTAATTTTATTTTCCATAACCTTTTTATATGCTTTTTTATACAAATCCAGTAATACTGCACTGTCCTCCGGGCTCATGTTATCTTTTTTATGTTTCGCGTAAAAGTCCAATAAATTCTTACAATAATATTCCCAGGACAATTCCAATAGCCCAATCTCCCGGTTCTCGAAATAATGTATTCTGTCCTCCAGTGTATCTATAAGGTTCAATGACATAAAACCGGTGTCATCACCGGTACTGCTGTCCGGAACCTGAGAATTGTAATACATTTTTTTATCCGTATAAACGATCCGGTTGGATTTATAAACCAGTTTATAAGTAGTAGCTTCATCTTCATAGTTTATGTGCTCTTCCACAGGAAATCTAACGTTTACAAAAAGAGTAGTTTTAAACAACTTCCCAACAATCTCCGGTATAATTTTTCTGCTTAAAAAAGCGTTTGTTTTTTTATAGGCATAAATCCGACCCTTTGAGGTGAGATTAAGAAAAGCCGTTTCCTTTCCTGAGTGAAGCTTACAGGCAGCTAATTCGGAATCGTATTTCAAACAAAGAAAGAGTAAAGTCTTTATATAATCCTTGTTTACAAAATCCTTACTGTCTATAAATGTTACATAGTTTCCAATTATATTGTTAAGACCTGCATTCCTGGCGGCTGCAATGCTTCCACTTTCATTATGAATCACTTTAATCCTGGGGTCTGCCTGGGCAAAATGATCACATTGATCCGAACCTTGATCTGGGGAAGCACCATCTACAAGAATAATATCAAGTCTTTTATAGCTCTGGTTTCGAATACTCTCCACACAGCGGTTTAAATATTTATCCTCCGTATATGCCGGTATAATAACACTTACAATCGGTTTCTTCTCCACTGAATCTCCCTCCATTTATTCTATAAATAAAATCAGGTGCTCCTGCGGAAAACACATTCAAATGCTTCCGCATAAACCATTCCAGCCTGGCATCCGCGGAAAGCGGCCAGGCTTTTGATAGCTTCCTCGCTTCTGGGATGAGGATACTCCCGTATAACTCCCGTATACTGCGACAATGCTTCTAGTTTTTTAGAAACACCTTCTTCTCCCACTTCGATAAAAGTATTGGGATTAAAAGCATTCATTGCCCGGTTTATTCCCCAATCCGTGGAAGCTGGAATTTCCATATAAAGCAGTTCTTTTACAGTTATAGTTTCGTTTTCTTTTTGTTGAATCAAACGGACTGCCGATTGGCAGGCAAGAGAAGTATATAAATGATCATTGTTTAAGTCGGAAGGATGATGGGTAATTACAATGTCTGCCTCTGAGTTGGTTATTACATTCTCAAGCATTTTTACTAATTGTAAATGGGGTACCGTATTAAACTCAATATTGGGGAAATCACCTATCATTACTTTCTTGATTCCAAGAATTTTGGAAGAATGAATGATATTTTCCTTTAATACACTGATTCGTGGACGGTTCTCCCTGGCTTTTACCGTTCCGGATAAGATACAGACATGTACCTTATGTCCTTCTTTTGCAAGTTTATATAGGGTTGCACCGGCCCCTAAAACTTCATCATCTGGATGAGCAACAACTGCCAAATAGATCATATCCGATACCTCTGTATGTAGTAATAACTATTTTCCATAAATGTTCAATAATTATCTTATGATCTGTATCTGTAACAGGTGCATGACTCACTCACGATTTGGATGTTTTATCCATACTAAATTAACGGTTAAGGATGCTGTTAGACCTGACCGGTGGAATATGTAAAGATGATTAGAATTAGAAAGAAATGTTATGATATGACTCATGTACGCTACTTTTTTACAGTATAATACGGAACTATGATATATCTGCCTTCGTGTATGGTATCGGAGGTCAGGCCGTTACTGAGCTTGATTTCCTCTATATACACATTCATGTCCTTATACTCCTCCGTAATATATTGACTGGCTATACTCCAAAGGGAATCACCTTTTTCGATTTTAACACTGGTAACTATTTTTTCACGTTCAAGAGCTCTTTCTGCAGTTACTTTCGTTGTTATAATACCTAAGGACAACATTATACTGCATACAAGGATCAGGCCGATTAAAAACAGGGGTCTGTTTTTATCAAGACAGGCTGATAATGTTACATTAACAAAGTGATTTTTTCTTATACACATTAAAGATCTTTGATTCATATAAATACCTCCTTAGATTATAAATCGAACATATGATACGAACAAACGTTTTATTTATTTGTAATTATACAAAGCAAACATTTGTTTGTCAATACCAAATACGGAAAAAATTATGAAATTAACGAACATAAGTTTTGCATTCCGCAATTATCTGTGTTATAATGGGTTAAAATAAAGAGGTAAATATAATATACACTCAAAATAGCGATATTCCGATATCATGGTATCCCAATTCCGATACCATATATAATATAACAGGAGGTAAATTATGAGTTATGGCAAAATAAGCGCAAAACAAAAGGAAATTTTAGAATATTTAAAATCTCAGATTATAAACAGGGGCTATCCGCCTGCCGTCCGCGAGATATGTGAGGCGGTGAAGTTAAAATCCACTTCTTCCGTACATTCCCATCTGGAAACCCTTGAGAAAAACGGTTATATCCGCAGAGATCCGTCAAAACCCCGTGCCATTGAAATTATAGATGACGGTTTTAATCTGTCAAGAAGAGAAGTCGTTAATGTACCCATCGTTGGTACCATTACGGCAGGACAGCCTATTCTGGCTGTGGAAAATCTGGACGGATATTTTCCTATTCCTACGGAATATATGCCGAATGAAGAAACCTTTATGCTGAAGGTGAAAGGCCAAAGCATGATTAACGCCGGTATTTTTGACGGTGATAAAATCCTTGTACAAAGACAGTCCACCGCTTCCAATGGAGAGATTGTAGTTGCTTTGATCGATGACTCTGTTACCGTTAAGACTTTTTATAAAGAAAACGGCTACTACCGCTTACAGCCCGAGAATGATGCCATGGATCCTATAATAGTACCGGAACTGAATATATTAGGTAAAGTAATTGGATTATTCCGTCTTTTCCAGTAATCCGGCACTTTACATAATATATGAATATATTCAGATATAAGAATTATATCTTATAAGATTGTTTCTTATAAGAATTATAATAATTATAAGAATTTTTATTAAAAGTTATATGTTTTTAAGAATGATATCTTCCGATAAGAATAACCATCTTATTTCTGTTAATAATAATAGATCACACCTAATCTCAGCCGTTTTAAGTTGATCCTGATTTTTTCAGGTTCCCAGACTTAATACGGCTGTTTAATTACTCCGGCACATATTAGAGCCGCCGGAATATGATGTAATATCGTAGGAACATACATTTCATCTTAACTGGAGGGATTTAGTTATGCGTGTATATAAAAAGCCCTGTACCGCCGTTGGATTATGTTTAATCCTTGCGGAACAGGGCTTCGTTTTATTTTGCTATACTTCCAGCTGTTCTTTGCTGATAATTTTGCCGTCTCTCCAGATTCTTTCCAAATCATAAAACAAACGGTCTTCTTTCGAAAATATATGAACTACAACATCACCATAGTCCATGAGTATCCAGCTGGCGGAACGTACCCCTTCAATCCTTTTTGGTTCATGTCCGTGTTTTGTAAGAACCTGCTGCACGTTATCAACCAGTGCCTGAACCTGTGAAGAGTTTGTACCGTTAGCAATAATAAAGTAATCCGCAATAATGGTAATATCTCCGATTTCTATTACTTTAATATCTTCTGCTTTCTTTTCATCTAAAGCCTGGTAAGTAATTCTTGCTATTTCTTTGCTAATATCGTTCATTTATATACCCATTGCATAACACTTCTGTCTAAAGATGTGTTACTGCCACAAATAAAAAGTGTGGAAGAATCAATATGTGGCATTCCTTTCATTTATTATATTTTTCTTTCAAACTAACTCCAATGGCATAAAACATTTACCGGCAGATTTTTACTGCCTCAAATCAAGGTGTGAATTATGCTGATCTATAATACATAAAAATACTAATTATCTGTTTCTATAATATTCATATGCAGCTACCGTTAAATTGTCTATTTCCTGACCTTGCTTTTCTAAGTAAAAAAGCGTATTCTTAAGAATTTCAACGACCGCACCGTCTAAATCCGTAAATGCCAGCCGTCGGAGGTCATTCAGTTCCGGAATCCGTTCTTGGGAGCGGTTCGGTTCAATGTAATCGGCTACAAAGATAATCTTCTCCAGTAGATTCATACCGGGTTTGCCGGTAGTATGCCAGTAAATTGCTGCCAGTATTTCGGAATCACAAATTCCGTATCGGTGCTCCGAATAATAGGCACCAAGTTTGCCATGCAGAAGAAAACCATTACGGCTTTCAACTTCGGTAACGGGAAGCTTATATTTTTTGCATTCTTTGATTAGTTCTTCATCTTTTAAATCCTTAGCACAGTCGTGAAGCAGTCCTGCAATATTAGCCTTGTCGATATCATATTCATATCGGGCTGCCAGGGCCATACTGGTTCCCTGAACTCCCAGGCAATGATAGAATCTTTTATCTGACATGGTTTTAGACAGTTTTTTTTCTAATGCATATATGTCATAATCCATAATGTTCTCCAAAACTTCGGCAAATATTTAACGTAACACTTTCCCCCGGGTATTTTCCTTTAATTCGTTATATAAGCCATGACTTGAAATGTAGTTAATAACCGGATCGGGAACATAATACCGTATTGACCTGCCATCCTTTATATATTGACGCAGCATTTTGGAGGAAATGTCCATATTCGGAGTATTTAGCAAATGAATCCGTGCATGAAAGTTATCGGTCAGGTGTTTCATCTGACCGGATATTTCTTCATAGGTGGAATGATCTCTTACGGCCGCTACAATCTCAGAAAGTTTAAAAATCTGTTCGATGTTAAACCATTCTTCAATCTGAAATAAAGAATCTGCTCCCATAATAAAATAAAATTCATCCTGAGGGTAATTCCTTGTTAATTCTTCAAGCGTATCAGCCGTATAGGTTATACCCTCACGATCCAGTTCCAGACAGGACATGATAAAATGAGGATTATTCTGGATTGCAAGCTTAATCATCTGCACTCTATGTTCGTCATCGATTATATTTTCATTCAGTTTATGAGGGGGCTTTTTGGAGGGCATAAAGTATACCTTGTCCAGTTTCAGCTCTTCATAAGCACTTTCAGCCAATATTAAATGGGCGAAATGAATTGGATTAAAGGTTCCGCCCATAATTCCTATTCTACTCATTAAAGCCTTATCCTTTCGTACACATTAGAGCATTACTTGCTTTTTTTCTCCTTAGGAAGCTCAATTTTCTTCTTATCCTTGGACTCCCGGTATAAAACTATTTTCTTGCCAATTACCTGAACTACCTCGGAATGGGTTCTTTCCGCAATAATCTGTGCGATTTCACCTGGATCATCCAGACAGTTCTTCAATACATTTATTTTAATTAATTCTCTTGCCTGCAATGCTTCGTCCAGCCCCTTTGTTATCTCCGGGGTGAGACTGGATTTTCCCACCTGGTATATGGGATCAATGGTCATTGCCAGTCCTTTTAAATAAGCTCTTTGCTTACTTGTCATTTTAACCTCTATTCTTGCACACGCTCTTTGTGCATATCAAGTTTGTGGTGCGCAAGCACAAACTTGCGGTTGAAAAATTTATTCTTCAACCTAAACTCCTATCTGTAAGCTTAGGCCCACGTATAAATCAAGATGTTGAAAAAAGTTTTTATTTTTCAACCTAACTCCTAGCTGTGCACTTAAGTCCACATAAAAATCAAGATGTAACTATATTTCGTTTTTTAACCTGATTTTCTTTACGATTTGAATTTATTTATAATAGTCAAACTGAAGTCCGTACATTCTCACGGTGTCGCCTTCCTGAATGTTTAGCGCTTCCAGCTCATCCAGGATTCCGCTGTCTTTTAAGAAACGCTGGAAGAATTCAAATCCTTTTTCCGAATCCAGGTTAGTGTAGCCAAGCATTCTTTCGATTCTCGGTCCTTCGACCACAAACATATGCTCTTCTTCCTGAACTACCGTATAAGGTTCATTCGAATAATCAAACTCCTCAGGGAAAAATTCACGTTCAAAAACGACCGGAGCCGTATCTATACTATTCAGTAATTCCTTTACATAATAAAGGAGTTCCTGTACACCTTTACCGCTTACTGCAGAGATTGGAAATACTTTGATACCCTTTGGTTCAAATTCCTTCTTTAACTTGGAAACGGCTTCTTCTTCCTCTTCGCCGTAGAGAACATCCAGTTTGTTGGCCGCTATTACCTGCGGTCTTTGCGCCAGTTCCTCATTATAAGCGGTTAATTCGGAATTTATGGTATTAATATCTTCAATCGGATCCCGTCCCTCGGTCGCAGCTGCGTCTACCATATGAATAATGACTTTGGTACGTTCGATGTGTTTTAAGAATTCATGTCCTAAACCAATGCCTTCTGATGCACCCTCAATTAATCCCGGAATATCGGCCATAACAAAACCATTATTACCGCCATCTAAATCCACCACACCCAGGTTGGGATTTAAGGTGGTAAAATGATAGTTGGCTATCTTAGGTCTTGCATTGGTTACTCTGGATAAAAGAGTGGATTTTCCGACATTGGGGAAACCAACCAGACCTACGTCGGCAATTACCTTTAACTCCAGCGTCACATTCAGTTCTCTGCCTGACTTTCCGGGCTGGGCATACTTTGGCACCTGCATGGTTGGGGTAGCATAATGCTGGTTGCCTTTTCCGCCGTTACCGCCTCGTAAAATCACTTCTCTCTTATTATCATGGGACATATCGGCGATTACTTTGCCGGTTTCCGTGTCTTTGATTACGGTACCTTCCGGTACTTTAATAACCAGATCGCTGCCATCTTTTCCGTGGCAGCGTTTCTTCCCGCCGCTCTCGCCATCCTCGGCACAATATTTTTTTATATAACGGAAGTCTGAAAGTGTATTGAGTCCTTCATCCACTTCGAAGATCAGATCCCCGCCTTTTCCACCGTCACCGCCATCTGGTCCGCCCGCCGGCACATATATTTCTCTTCGGAAACTTACATGCCCGTCACCGCCCTTGCCGGAACGTATATATATTTTAGCACTATCTGCAAACATTCATATCACCTCTTTTTCAATGTTTTTATTATAATCGGAATTAGTAAAAATTACAAGAAAAAATCCTTTTACTGTAGATTAACAAAATTTAATTTAAAGACCTAAAATGCAGCGCATTTATCAATCTGATTATTACTTAATATAACAATAAAATAAACCCCATATTCATGATTTAATCAAGAATTTGGGGTTCATAATCATCTCATATTATTTGGATTCTACGGGATATACAGAAGCCTGTTTCTTGTCTCTGCCTTTTCTTTCGAATCTAACAACACCATCTACTAATGCGAATAATGTGTCATCTCCGCCGCGTCCAACATTGTTGCCCGGATGAATTTTAGTTCCGCGTTGTCTGTAAAGTATATTACCTGCTAAAACAAATTGTCCGTCTGCTCTTTTTGCACCCAGTCTTTTGGATTCGGAATCTCTGCCGTTCTTGGTAGATCCAACACCCTTTTTATGAGCGAAAAATTGAAGGTTCATCTTTAACATAACCTACACCTCCTTGAATTAATGGTTACAGAACCGTTGATCCCGGCCCTGTTAAATTAACTTAATATATTCCTGACCATAATCCTCCTGAATCCCCTGTAAACCAAGGAACAAGGAGTTCAACAGCAAACCTGATTCGCTGCTAAGTTCTGAATTAATCCTGAAATCTATCTCACCTTTTTTTTCATCTTCCCTTAAATTAAAAGTATCGGATGTAAAATGCTCTATAGAATTCACAGTATTAATTACCAGCGCCGATACGGCAGCACATACAATATCCTGTCCGCTTTCTGCAAACCCTGCATGTCCTGAGGAACGGAATCCGATAATCTTACCTTCTGCATTCTTATAAATGGATATTTTAATCATATCACTTACCTGTCGGTATTAATTATGCATTGATTTTTTCGATCTTAACTTTGGTATATGGCTGTCTGTGACCGTTTTTCTTGTGATATCCGGTTTTTCTCTTGTATCTGTAAACAATGACTTTTTTGTTCTTACCTTCTTCTACAACGCTTGCTGTAACGGTTGCATTGGCTACGGTAGGATTTCCTACTACTAACTCACCATTGTTAACTACAAGAACCTGATCAAAAGATACAGTTGCACCAGCTTCTACACCAAGTTTTTCTACTTTAATGATATCGCCTTCGGCTACTTTGTACTGTTTACCACCTGTTGCTATAATCGCGTACATATGGCACCTCCTATTATCATTACTCGCCAGCTATGGTATCTGTCAAGAAAACAGAATTTTAGAACCTCGCTGTGCGGCACACTAAAACATCTTAGCATATTCGGCATAATTTGTCAATGTTAATAATCCAAAAAACTATTTATTTTATATTATGATGTTGGGGTCTAAACTAAGTTTAGATTAAACCCATTATTCTTTAGCACCTTGAAAAATTTATATTTTGTAGGAATTGCTGATGGTTTTATCAGTGT
>JAEZSL010000069.1 GCA_023443925.1 Bacillota bacterium
AATCAAATCCTGCACACTAAATTAATAAATTATAAAAAAAGTATGATAATTCCGAGAAATGGGTGTACGAAATGGTTTGACTATGATAAAATAAAAAATACTGTTTTAATCAGAACCAGAAAAGAAGGAGATTTTATCCAAATAAAATCTGCCATAAGTAATGTTGATATTAATGCTGATATTAATGCAGATAGCAATATAGATCGCAATGCTGATGATAGCATGGCAGTTAATACTTCTGGCGGCACTGCTGGTAACAGAAAAAAATTAAAATCCTTGTTTATTGATGATAAAATTCCCAGGGAAAAAAGAGATCTTCTTCCTTTACTTGCGGACGGTTCTCATATTATGTGGGTAATCGGCGGAAGAATGAGCGAGGCATACAAGGTAGATGAGAAAACAAAAGTAATACTTGAGATAAACTTAGATGGAGGAAAACATGATGGAAAATAAAATTAAAGTATTAATACCCCAGGAAGAGGTAGATAAGAAAATCCGTGAGTTGGGAGAACAAATCAGCAGGGACTATGCAGGAAAGGAACTGCATCTGATCTGCGTATTAAAGGGCGGTGTTTTTATGACCTGTGAACTTGCCAAGAATATTACCGTACCCCTTTCCCTGGATTTCATGTCCGTATCCAGCTACGGAGACGAACAGGTAAGTTCGGGCAGGGTTAAAATTATAAAAGATTTAGACGATTCCATAGAAGGTAAGGAAGTATTAATTGTTGAAGATATTATAGATTCGGGCAATACCTTAAGATATTTAATCGACCTGATGAGCAGCAGGAAACCAGGAAGCATCCGGATCTGTACTCTGCTTGACAAACCGGACAGAAGAACTGCCGAAGTATCGGTGGATTATGTAGGATTTCAGATCCCCGATGAGTTTGTTGTAGGGTATGGACTTGATTATAAACAGAAATACAGGAATTTGCCGTATATCGGCGTTATAGAATAATTGGAAAGGAGGTCATTCAGTGAGAAGACAATTAAAGGGATATGGTTTTTATATCATTATCCTTGGCATTATACTGGTAGCGATGCTTTTATCCGACAGCTTGAATAATACCGGGACACAGAATTATGAATACAATAATTTCCTGAAAGACCTGGAGAATAATACGGTTGAAAAGGTAGACTTATACCAGAACCAGGAAGTGCCAAGCGGTAAGGTAACCGTTACTTTTAATGACGGTAAAAAGGAACAGTTTAACGTTCCTGATGTAAACTCCGTTACGGAGCTATTATTTAGTTCGAATAATCTGAAATATACAATTCATGATATATCCAAGCCAAACTGGTTTTTAACCAGTGTACTGCCTTATCTGCTGGGATTTGTCGTGATTATTATCCTGTTTTCTTTTCTATCCAATCAGGCAGCAGGAGGCGGTGGCGGTAACAGCAAGGTCATGAATTTCGGAAAAAGCCGGGCCAAGATGACGACGGATGAGAATAAGAAAACCACTTTTAAAAACGTTGCGGGCCTTGAGGAAGAAAAGGAAGAGTTAAAAGAAATCGTGGATTTCTTAAAAACTCCCAAGAAATATGTGCAGGTTGGCGCCAGAATACCCAAGGGTGTGCTATTAGAAGGCCCTCCGGGAACCGGTAAAACCCTTTTAGCCAAGGCGGTAGCCGGCGAAGCAGGTGTTCCATTCTTTAGTATTTCCGGTTCCGATTTCGTGGAGATGTTTGTCGGTGTCGGTGCGTCCAGAGTAAGGGATTTATTTGAAGATGCCAAGAAGCATTCTCCTTGTATTGTATTCATTGATGAAATTGATGCCGTTGCCAGACGCAGAGGTACCGGGATGGGCGGCGGACACGATGAAAGAGAACAGACCTTAAACCAGTTACTGGTTGAAATGGATGGCTTCGGTGCCAATGAAGGCATCATTGTTATGGCAGCCACCAACCGTGTGGATATTTTAGACCCCGCAATTTTACGTCCCGGACGTTTTGACCGTAAAGTTATGGTAGGCCGTCCTGATGTAAAAGGCAGGGAAGAAATTCTTTTAGTCCACTCCAAAGGCAAACCCCTTGGTGAAGATGTGGATTTAAAACAAATTGCCCAGACCACTGCCGGTTTTACCGGAGCGGATCTTGAGAATCTCTTAAATGAGGCTGCTATCTGTGCGGCAAAGGATAACCGCGCATTTATCGTTCAGGAGGATATTACCCGCTCCTTTATTAAGATTGGTATCGGAACGGAAAAGAAGAGCCGTGTCATATCCGATAAAGAAAAAAGGATAACCGCCTACCATGAGGCAGGCCACGCGATCCTGTTCCATATACTCCCTGATGTAGGCCCGGTTTATACGGTTTCCATTATTCCTACCGGTAATGGTGCGGCAGGTTATACCATGCCTCTGCCGGAACGGGATGAGATGTTTAATACCAGAGGCAAGATGAAGCAGGATATTATTGTCGGACTTGGCGGCAGAGCCGCAGAAGAGCTTATCTTTGATGATATCACCACAGGTGCTTCCCAGGATATTAAGATGGCCACAAAAACAGCCAGATCCATGGTTACCAAATATGGATTCTCAACCACAGTTGGTATGGTTAATTATGACAGTGACGACGATGAAGTATTTATCGGCCGTGATTTAGCCCACACAAGAAGCTACAGCGAAAGTGTGGCAAGAACCATTGATGACGAAGTTAAGGGCATGATTGACCACTGCTACAGTGAAGCTAAGAGAATCTTAACAGAATACAATGAAGTTCTTCATAAATGTGCTAAGTTATTAATTGAAAAAGAAAGAATCACCCGTGAAGAATTTGAAGCCTTGTTTACAACAGGCGGCGGGGATGATGACATGAATTCCATAGTTTTAGAAGTCTAATATTAAACGGACAAAACAGGGAATTACAAAGATTAGTCCAAAAGTAAAGGTGTTTTTATAACTTTTATTATATGGTGTATTCGTCAGTTGATTTCTGGAAGAAAAAAATTGACAAAAAATAAATTAGATTTTTGTAATGTTTGTGCACACTTTTAATGCATACGGTGCTATACTAATACTCGTAAACCCCAATACATTATATAGTTTTTGCTACACCCCATAAGTAACAAAAATACCTTCTCCAAAAAAAGGACAGCAGTCGGAAAGCTGTCCTTTTTTTTGTCCTTTTATTGTCTGACGGACGAACCTTTTAGGGACGGCCGCCCTGGGGTGTGGTTATGTGGGTTACGGCTGCAGCGAAAGAACCCGCAGGCTGCTAAGGCTGCAAAAAATGTTTAGAACAGGGATAAAAGGCAATAACTCCCTTCGGTCAGACAGATTGCCTTTTATCCCTTGGCACTTTTTCTGCAGCCTAAGCAGTCTACGGAACCTTTCTGATGCAGCCATAACCCACATAACCACACCCCTTTGGCAGCCGTCCCTAAAAGGTTCTGTTTGTTTAAGACGGTTGTATGGGTTGTTTGTTGGGATGGAGGATATTTAGGGTTATATTTTTGTTATGGAAGTGGTCGATTTGATAGATAATACACTTTTTTGTAGTAGGACATATTTAGAACTTTTTCGGAGGGCTAAGTTTTATTTGTTTTTTCTTTAACTGATTTTTCTTCTAGACAGCGAATTTGCGGTTCTACTGTTTTTAGTTATTGTTTTTAAATGAGGTTTGGTGGAATTGGTTTGAAGGGGGATAAGGGTCTTTTCATTCTATCAAAAAATATCAGGGAATATAAAAGATTTGTTTATAGAATGTCTGGGTATTATAGTATTAAAAGTTGCCGATATGTTATTTTTCACAGGGGTTCTGGCTGTGTTTTTTTCCGTGTAGATATAAATATTGATTCGTTATTAAATAAATTACTGAGCTATAGAAGAAATGCTGTGGTCTGACTCTACTCAAAATAATCAAACCTGTAAAATATATATAAATCTAAAGTAGTTTATGATTATGACGGAGTAATAGAGATTGAGATGACTCCAACAAAAGTTGGAAGAAAGGGAAAGGGAATAATCCAGCCAATCTCTGTAGTAGGATAATTGGAGTATACATCTTAATATATGCCCTTACTGCTGTTCTATCCATCCTGTAATTTCTTGGATTGTATAAGAAAGATTCAATTATTATTCTGAAAATTGATAGAGTCACATAAATAGAATTAATCCATAAACTACAGTTAAAGTAAAAGTCTTATGATTTCTACCGCAAAACTGCAATTAATAAAAGTGCAATACTAAAAGCAAAATACTCAATACAAAAAGTTGAATATAAAAAGTCTTATGCTAAAAGTTCATAAAGTGTAATATAAAAAGATTTAATGCTAGAAGTTTATAAAGTGTAATATAAAAAGATTTAATGCTAGAAGTTCATAAAGTGTAATATAAAAAGATTTAATGCTAGAAGTCAAAAAGTGTAAAATAAAAAGTTTAATGCTAAAAGTTTGATAATAAAAGCTAAATAATAAAAGAGTATATTAAAGTTCAACAAAGCTAAATATTAAAAGCTAAATAATAAAAGTTCCAACACTATAAGCTCAGTAGTAAAAAATTAATATTAAAACCGTCAGAAAATACAACAGAAGATATAAAACTCACAGACTAAGGAGGGTTCCGGGCGGGCTGGTGGGTACTTGCATTGGGGAGGACCTCAAGGTCACTTAAACTCTGTTAAGTACGACAAGGAGGAAAAGGGTAACTGTTTGAGCGAAGCGAGTTTTACCCTTTTCCTCCTGCTTTAAGTACTTATCAGAGTTTATTAGTGACCTGAGGAACCTTCCCCTGCAAGTATCCACCAGCCCGCCCGGAACCCTCCGCACCTTTTAATTAAAATTCCCGTCAACCACACAAAGTACCAAAAAGTTTGTGTTTCCATGCCAGATGGTATAAAATGGAGTAAGTCTAATAATAGTTACTGATCTATTCTGAAAGGAAAGTATTTTTATTTATGTTGAATTTGGATGCTTTATTTAGTGACGGTACAGGGGATTACCGGATTCCCTGTGAACCGGCAGTTAATGATATAGTTACCGTCAGGTTCCGGACGGCGAAGGATGATGCGGAGCTCGTCAGGCTGGTTTCCGGAGGAGAGACCCGGGATATGGCGGTTATCGAACAGGATGTCCTGTTTGATTTTTATGAAGTGAGGCTTACCCTTAGAGAAGAACCGGTTTTTTATTATTTTGAGGTAATAAAAGAGGGAATGACCTGGTTTTATAACCGGTGGGGAGCGGCAATGGATTTAAAGGAGGAATTTCATTTTCAGATAACCCCGGGTTTTAAGACGCCGGACTGGGCAAAGGGAGCTGTGTTTTACCAGATTTTTGTTGACCGGTTTTTTAACGGCGATAAAGGAAATGATGTGGAGGAAAGGGAGTATTATTATTTGAATAGCCAGGCTGTAAAGGTTACGGACTGGAATAAGTACCCGGAAGGGGTTGGGGAATTTTACGGCGGTGATCTGGCCGGAATCATTAAGAAACTGGATTATTTAAAAGATCTGGGGGTGGAGGCACTGTATTTAAATCCTATTTTTGTCTCACCCTCTAACCATAAATATGATACACAGGATTATGACTATGTGGACCCTCATTATGGCGTTATTTTACAGGATTGGGGAGAGGTGCTTCCCCCAGGGGAGAAGGATAACAGGCTGGCTTCAAAGTACCGGGTAAGGGTGACAAACGAAGAGAATTTAAGAGAAAGCAACCAGCTTCTTATTAAGCTGGTGGAGGAAGCTCATTTAAGAGGGATTAAGGTTGTATTAGACGGGGTTTTTAATCATTGCGGCTCTTTTCATAAGTGGCTGGACAGGGAAGGTATTTATGAGGGCCAGGACGGGTATGAGAAAGGGGCTTATATAGATAGGGATAGTCCTTACAGTTCCTTCTTTCGTTTTAAGGAAGAGGCCTGGCCCTATAATTCTGATTATGACGGCTGGTGGGGTCATAAAACCCTTCCTAAATTAAATTATGAAGGGTCTCCCAAGCTTTATGAGTATATTATGGGTACTGCCCGTAAATGGGTTTCTCCCCCCTTTAATTGCGACGGCTGGAGGTTGGATGTGGCTGCGGATATAGGTTACACCCGGGAGTTAAATCATCAGTTTTTTCGGGATTTCCGGAAAAATGTAAAGGAAGCCAATCCGGAGGCTATTATTTTTGCGGAGCATTATGGTGATCCCAAAGCCTGGCTTATGGGAAATGAATGGGATACTGTTATGAACTACGATGCCTTTATGGAGCCTCTGACCTGGTTCTTAACCGGTATGGAGAAACACAGTGACGAATATAAGGAGTTTATGCTTAACAGCGAGGATATTTTCTTTGAGTCCATGCGGTACCACATGGGAAGACTTCAGACTTCTTCGCTTATGACTTCCATGAATGAATTGTCCAACCACGATCATTCCAGGTTCTTAACCCGGACGAACAAAAAAGTGGGAAGAAATTCGAGTCTTGGGCCATTTCAGGCAAATGAGGGTATTAACAAAGGTGTGTTCAGGGCAGCGGTTACGGTTTTGATGACCTGGATGGGAGCCCCTACTATTTATTATGGAGATGAGGCAGGTGTCTGTGGTTTCACAGATCCCGATAACAGACGGACGTATCCCTGGGGCCAGGAGGATCATGACTTTATCCGGTTTCACAAGGATATGATACGCATACACAAAACATACGGAGCTCTGCGTACCGGATCATTGCTGTTTTTAAACGGAGCTGCCGGATTTATTAGTTACGGAAGATTTAATCGGGCCGATAAATTTATCATAGCCGTTAATAACAATCCTTATGAGGTTTCGGTTGAGATTGATGCGTGGAGAATTGGAATAAGGGAGGATGAGGCTCTGTGCAGCTTAATCCGCACAACAGAGGAAGGTTATTGGCTGAATGCGGTAATGTATCATCTTGAAAAGGGCATTCTGAAGCTGACCCTGCCGCCGGTCTCCTCGGTGATTATTAAGAATGTAGTCCGGCAGCGGTAATTACTCAGGCTGTAAGCTTATGAACTTTGTTACGAAGCTATTTTAAATTTTAAATAAGTGATTCGGATATGCAACTAGTAATAGCCGTTTACGGGTCAATAAAGTCCACTTGCAGTAATTTATATGCAGGACATATAATTTGCTTTGGTACAAATATGGGGTGGTTACCATTTACTGTCTTAATTAATTTTGTGCATGTTTACATTATTTAAAAATGCCCATATGATTATTGTACAAAGCGTACAAGGAAATATGAAAAATTATGAAAAAAACACTTGAAAACACATTTATTCTATGGTATAATTCATCCTTGTCAGAAGGAATTGACCTAGACATAAAAATTTAAGTCAGATGCCGGCGTGGCGGAACTGGCAGACGCACAGGACTTAAAATCCTGCGGGACTAATCTCCCGTACCGGTTCGATTCCGGTCGCCGGCATTACTTTCTAACAT
>JAEZSL010000274.1 GCA_023443925.1 Bacillota bacterium
CTTAACTTTGTCCGTGTTAATGCCCAACAGAGATTTTATGATAAATTAGCTGGTGTTTCCGAACCGGAAGCCAAGAGAAAGATTATCGGTGAAGAATTCATCCGCGTTTTCGAAGAAGAAGCAAAGATAATCGGTACGGTGGATTACCTGGTTCAGGGAACCATCTATCCGGATGTTATTGAGAGCGGCCTTGGTAAATCCGCAGTCATCAAGAGTCATCATAACGTAGGCGGGCTGCCTGATTATGTGGATTTTAAAGAGATTATTGAACCTCTTCGTGATCTGTTTAAGGATGAAGTAAGAAAAGCCGGCTTAGAACTTGGCATCCCGGAAAAACTGGTATTCAGACAGCCTTTCCCCGGACCTGGCCTTGCCATCCGGATTATCGGCGATATAACGGAAGAAAAGGTAAAAATCCTCCAGGATGCAGATGCCATCTACCGCGAAGAAATCGCCAATGCAGGCCTGGACAGACAAATTGGCCAGTACTTTGCAGCCCTTACCAACATGCGCTCCGTAGGTGTTATGGGGGATGAAAGAACCTATGACTATGCAGTGGCTTTAAGAGCGGTTACTACAACCGACTTTATGACAGCAGAAGCAGCAGAACTGCCATGGGAAGTAATTGGCAAAGTATCTTCCAGAATTGTAAATGAAGTAAAGCATATAAATCGAGTACTCTATGATTGTACGGGTAAGCCACCGGCTACGATAGAGTTTGAATAAATATGAAGAAACGCTACAGCTCAGAAAAATCAAGGGTTGTAGCGTTATTTTTTTGGTGTGATTCTAGTTTGATTCTATTATTAATTAAGTGGTAATTCGAAATCATCTGAACTTTCCGGTATAATTGTTAAAAGTCCTTTAAGAAAGAGACTTCTTGTGACATCATTAGCAGTTTGCTTGGAGAATGTGATCACAGTGCTGATTCAGGAAAATTTGTGGAGTTTTTACTGAATACAGTTTATGATGCATTAAGCGAAATAGCAGATACCGAACAAGTTGAGAGGTTACTAAATGTTATGGGAGATAAAGAATACTCAACAAGGGAAATGATGGAGCTATTAGGATTAAAACACAGACCATCATTTAGGGATAATTATTTATTGCAAGCATTGAAACTGGGATATATTAAAATGACAATACCGGATAAGCCAAATAGTAGTAGGCAGAAATATAGAAAAGTGGAACATGTAATTAAAAAAACCTGAAATTGTGTTGTAAATTATATTACTAGTATGGATTTCTGGACAGTACAATGTGATAAAATAGAAATGGATATAGATGCTACAAATAAAAGGGAAATAGAAAAAATGAGCTACTAACCACAACATCCTTTTTCGGTGTGTACTTGATATACGGCTGCGCCTACGTTTCTCCTACGATAAAATAAGATATTCCTTGATGTTACACATGAATTGAAGAATTAAATATATAAAAGAAGATGAGAGGGATTTATATCATGGATTTAGTAATTTATGAAATAAATCCCTCTCATTTATGCGAATTATGCTCATGCAGATAAAGTCTTAATGCATATTAAAAAGTATGAATCCTTTCTATAAGCGATAATATGTTATCTTCAATCTGATTTATGACTGTAATAAATTCATCATCGCCTTTGCCCGTGGGGTCATCAAGGGCCCAATCCTCTCGGTACTTGCAGGGTAAAAAAGGACACTGAACATTGCAGCCCATTGTAATGACGATATCAACCGGTGGAATTTCAGAAAGCAGTTTGGAACGCTGTGTCTGCTCCATGTCAACGCCATAAAGCTGTTTCATTAGTCGAACAGCATCCTGATTGATCTGAGGTTTTGATTCTGTTCCGGCGGAATAGCTTTCAAATACATTGAGGGCAAGGAGCTTGCCGAGAGCTTCCGCAATCTGGCTGCGGCAAGAGTTGTGAACACAGATAAATGCTACTTTAGGTTTGTTTACTTCTTTATTCATATAAGACCTCCTCCTATAGCTTCAGTAGCTTATTAACTTTCATATCAGCTGCACTTCAGGCGATTAAAGCAAAATTCTTTTTCTTGCATTGCTCTAATTATGTTATTCATTTTGTGGGAACCAGCCTTTCGTCTTATTTACAAACTTTACAAGCATCAGCATAACCGGCACTTCGGTCAGCACGCCAACGGTACAGACCAGCACTACCGGAGAAGTCGGCCCGAAAAGTGCGATTGCAACAGCCACCGACAGTTCAAAAAAATCGGATGCACCAATGAGCGCGGCAGGAGCCGCAACGCTATGGGGCTGTTTGGTTACTTTGCACATCCAATAGGCAAAGGCAGCAGTGAGGACGTTTTGCAGTGTCAGCGGTACAGCTATTAAAAGAACGTGCAGGGGATTTTCCAGTATGGCATCCCCTTGAAAAGAAAAGATGATAATTAATGTCAATAGAAGTCCAACAGTTGTAACTTTATCAAATTTAGGGATAAACTTTTGTGTGAAGTATTCCTCGCCTTTGTTCTTCCTCATATAATACCGGGTAAGAAAACCACCCACGAGCGGAACGACAACAAATAAAACAATGGAAAGTGCAAGTGTATCCCAAGGCACAGTAATGTTTGTTACGCCTAATAGAAAGGATACAATCGGAACAAAGGCAACGAGGATAATCAGATCGTTGACTGCCACCTGCACTAAGGTATGAGCAGGGTCGCCTTTGGTCAGATTGCTCCAAACAAATACCATTGCAGTACAAGGGGCTGCCCCCAGCAAAACGGCTCCGGCAACATAGCTTTGTGCAAGCTCGGTCGGTATGAACGCTTTAAAAACAACGTAGAAAAAGAAGGAGGCAAGGCCAAACATGAGAAACGGCTTAATCAGCCAGCTTGTTCCGCTGGATATAAGAAGCCCCTGCGGATTGTTGCGTACATTTTTAATGGACTGAAAATCCACCTTCATCATCATAGGGTAAATCATCACCCAAATAAGTACGGCAATGGGAATTGATATTTGGGCATATTCAAAGCGGCTTAAAAATTCAGGAATACCCGGCAAAAACTTACTGATTAAAATTCCCGCCGCCATACAGATGAGTACCCAAATTGACAGGTATTTTTCAAAGAAGTCGATACCGGTATTTTTCTCATTACTCATTGTCATCACATCCTTTACAGCAGCCTGTATCTTCTTTACAAATACAGTTTTCCTTGTCAGAGGTGATGGAGCAGAAAAACTGCTTTGTTTTGTTGATAGTTTCCTCGTCTAAAGAATAATACGTCCATTTGCCCTCGTTCCGGCCTTTGACAAGGCCACATTCACACAGGAGCTTCATGTGATGGGACAGCGTAGATTGGGACATTTCAAATTTCTCTAATATCATGCAGGCGCAAAGTTCCCCACAAGAGAGCATATCGACTATCATCACTCTTTTGGGATCGCCCATCGCCTTAAACACTTTTGTATATTCCAAATAGTTTTCCATATTGACACCTCACATCTATATTATTCGATATGAATATTATATGTATCAAATCGAAAAGTGTCAATATGAAATTGCCATAAGTATAAAAGATGCAGAACGAGAAGCTGATAAAAAAATGGAATATGTTTTCGAATTGGGATTGGATAATAAACAAAAGTATGCAATCGACCAAGCTTTTACGGCTTATAATTATAGCAATGCCGAATATGGAAAAGCCGCATAGTAGTAAGACGGAAGAGGTGCATTTCGGAGGTTTAAGGATGAAGTTTATGAATTGTGCTTAGATATCGCGATGAGGCATACAGGAAGTTAGCTATAGAGTGGTGCGAAGAAAATGAAATTGAAATAATAAAGACAGATAAATAATAGAAATGCCGGGACACCCAATTATGGGCGTTTCCGGCATTAATTGGTTTTTGGTGGAAAGCTGGATGTTTTTAGTTACCTGTAATTATTTATTTTTGCACTATAATAAATCCTGTTTCTTACGAAGGTGATTAAAAATAATAAAACTGCAATAAATCCACACGAGACAGCTACAATATAATTGACAATATTATCGTTAGATGTATTCAGATAATTCATCAAAAAAGAATTGATCCATAAACTTAAAAACACTCCAAATACTATAAATGAAGCAGAAAGTACGTAGATCTTATTTATCTTTGTATAGTTTAAAAGAAACACTGCCGCCCACAAACAGATAAGCGACATGCCCGTAATAGGGAGTGCAATGGGGAATACCCATCCCTTAACAGGACAGAGAAATTCAATTAACATAAGTAATGGCAGTATAGAAATACTCAGGCCCGCCAGGGATGCTGCCAACCTGTGCTTTCTTAATGTAAAAAACGGTGTTATAATCATCCAGGCGGTTGCTTCACTTCCCAATACATATAAAGACCAGTTAAGTTTTCTGCTAATTGCATAGTTACATAACATACAGGTAAATAAGGCTAAAAGAAATGCAGAATTTATAGCTATAAATATAATTGATTTCACTTTAGTGATTTTATGCTTCTTTAATTCCTCTGAATATTCAATAATATCAAATACAATATCTTTGGATTTTGTATCTGCATCCGCAACAGAGCGGATAAAAGACTGGGATGCCTCACCGATGTCAGGATCTGAAAAACCTAATTTATTTTCCCCAAAAACCCCATTCTCCGAACTGGGTTTCGCAAACGAATCCGAATGACGAATAACTTCGTTGCTTTTATCTGTGGCATCCTTCTTAGATTCCAGCATCGTTTTTTCGGCTTCCATTATGGAGCCATTTAACAGCTCACTGACGGTAATACCCAAGGCATTTGCCAATTCGGGAATAAGTGTAATTTCAGGATATCCAACACCTCGTTCCCATTTAGACACTGCTTTGTCCGTTACCATTAAGATATCAGCCAGACCTTTTTGGGTTAAATTCTTTTCTTTTCGTATCTGCTTAATTAAATCTCCGATTTTTTGATTATCCATAGTATAACCTCCATCCATTTGATAAGTATGCCAAAACTGCATTGAGTGTGTTTTAAAAGAGTATAAAATCCCTGTATTTATACCGTGGGTTTTTATCCGCCACTTGACGATACTTTCATTTACCTAAATTATAACAGGAAAGAATATTATTACAATCGACGCTTAGGCTACAGCCTTGTTTTTCTTAAGTCAACATATCGTAGAACTCTTTGGATGGTTCTCCTGATACTAAGTTCTGCAATAAGATACAAAATTTAGCTTACGCTATACCTGGCATATTTCTTCGGAGATATGCCTACTGTTTTTGTAAAGGCCTTTACAAAATTGCTGTAATTATTATACCCGCATTGTTCGCAAACTTCGTTGAGACTTAGATTATCCGCCAGTAAGGCTTTTGCAATACTGATCCTCCTTGCGGTAACATACTTATTAATGGTCATGCCCGTGGCAGTTTTAAATATCCGGCAAAGATAGGATTCACTGATGAAAAAGTGGGAGGAGATCTCACCAAGGGAGGTTTCTCGGCTGATATTCTGGTTAATATATAAGATTATATCATCTACCAGTTTGTTGTATTTAAAGCTTTGAATATCGTCAGTAATTGTATCGGAATTTTTCTGGCAGGTATGGACTAACATAAGCATTAATTCGATAAAAGCAGCACGCTCCAGCAAATCACTGCCGTAATCTTTTGCGGAGGTAATTTTGTTAATATAGTACATAAAACGCTGCTGTTGTTCCTTGTTTAAGGCTAATTTATGGGAAAAGTTAACGGGACGGTGGGTAAAACAATAACTTAAATCTGTAGCTTCGGTGGAAAGGTATTTAAGAAAATCCGGATGGATGGATATGATAATCCGTTCATGAGCTTCCCGGTCAACCTGGGAGATGTAATGGCTTTCATACTGGTTAATAACGAAGATATCTCCGG
>JAEZSL010000303.1 GCA_023443925.1 Bacillota bacterium
ATAGAGGAGGATTATTATGGCAGGAACATGGAACAATCAAAACAAAATTTTACCGGGTGCATACATTAATTTTCTAACCAATGCACCGCTATCCATTACACCGGGAGACCGGGGAACCGTACTTTTATTAAAGGAGATGAGCGTAGGTGCTGCCGGTGATATCTATACAGTTACCGCTACCGCTAACGATTATCCGGAGGGAGTAACGGGGGAAGATAAATTCTTAGCAATGGAAGCATTAAAAGGTTCGCAGACTATTAAGGTTTATAACCTTGGCGCAGAACACGGAGCTGAAGCCTTAGAAACAGCCTTGGATACGATTAAAACAATCGAATTTGATGTATTAGTTTATCCTTACGATGGTGTAGGCTTTGACTCAAATAAAACGGTTATTGCAGCATGGATCAAGGCAATGACTGAGACGGAAGGCAGAGGAATTCAGGGTGTATTTGCTAATTATCAGGGTGACTATGAAGGCGTAATAAATGTAGCGCATGGAGTAAAACTATCAGACGGAACCGAGCTGACCCCTGCAAAAACAACAGCATGGGTAGCTGGTATAACAGCCGGCGCCAAAATAAACCAATCCAATACCGGAAGGAAATATCAAGGCGCTGTTGATGTAGTTCCGCGTATGACAAAGACAGAAATGGAAGCTGCTATCACTGCCGGAAAATTTATTTTCAAGGTAGATAGTACCCAGAATGTAACAGCCGTTTATGATATTAACTCGTTATCTACTGTTACGGATATAAAAGGCAGGCCTTTTACCAAAAACCGTGTGATTCGTACTCTTTATGGTATTAATAATGACATAACAGAAATCTTTGAATCCAACTATGTCGGCACTATGAATAACAATGAAGATGGCAGATCTTTATTAAGAGCTACTATTATTGAGTACTTTAATGAACTGCAGAGGCTTTCTGCCATTACGAATTTTAATGTCGAGGATGTTACCGTATCGCCAGGGGGAAATTCAGATTCCGTAGTTATAGACTGCTATATCCAGCCGGTTGACAGTATTGAAAAAATGTATATCACAGTGAATTTATCATAAGGAGGAGATAAGATATGACAGATAATAAAAACAATTATGTAAGATTAGCGGATACCATATCCGCTAAAGAAGGCAGTGCAAGTATTACAATTGATGGGCAATATAGAAACCTATTTGAAATTTCCAGCTTAAAAGCCCAGCTTGATTTAACAGTCCAAGCCAGAAGAATGCTGGGACACCGTATGACTCAGCATAAGGTAGTAGGCACAGAAGGTACCGGAAGTATGACAATGTATTTTATGAATTCTGATATGTTAAAACTGGCAATTTCCTACCTTAACAACGGTAAGTTCGGAAACATCACATTAGAGGTAAAGGTCGAAGATCCTCAGTCTTCTCTTGGTGCGCAAAGAGTCAGATTATATAATGTACTGTTAAAAACTATACCGGTAGCAAATCTGGATGACCAGTCGGATGATCCGATTACCATTGATACGGATTTTACCTTTGACAGAATTGAAGGTTTGGATTATTTTAAAACGTCAGATACATATAGCCAGTTAAGTTAGTAACCGGGGTAATTACACATTAAATAATTACCGGATGTATTATACAGGCCTGAAATTTATAGTTAATTAAGTGATATTTATTTAGTTATAGGATTAGATATACAGTTTTATATAGCAGCATACTTATCAGGCCTGTATAAAATTGCAGGAAAGATACAAGAGAGCTTCGCAGGGTTTTGTAATAGCTGCTCTTTAAGTTTAGAGCAAATAGATAACAACATATTTTAATTTTATATTGAAAGGAGAATTCATATGAGTTCATTAAAAGCATTTTTAAATCCAGTACAAGTTGATAATCAGGAGGTTGTTATTTCTAACCGTTTTATGGAGGAGGGAAAAGCTATACCATTTATCATCCGTCCTATCACACAGAAGGAAAATGAACAATTAATAAAAAAATATACAAGGAAGGATAAAAAGGGTACCGAAACTTTTAACCGCACCGAATATGTGCAGGCTTTAACCGCAAGTGCCGTTGTATTTCCCAATCTTTCCGATGCGAAACTTCAGGATAAATATGGTCTTGGAGAAACAGAAACACTTAAGAATATGCTGCTTGTGGGAGAATACGCAACCCTGGCTCAGGCAGTCCAGTCTCTAAGCGGTCTGGATACGGATGTTAACGAGGACATTGAAGAAGCAAAAAACGAATAAAGCAGGGTGATGCAGAGTTTAATCTTGCTCACTTTGCACTTCAAAAACTGCATATCCTTCCATCCGTACTGGATGCCATGAGTCAAAGAGAAAAAGCTTTTATATATGCCAGCATTTCAGTGCGGGTAGAGGAGGAAAAAAGGCAGTCAGATAAAATGAAAGCGAAAGGAGGTAGAAGAAGGTAATGGCAGATATAAGTGCTGTGTGGAAGATGTTTGGAAGTTATATGACCAAGACAGAAGCTGTTACTAAACCTATTGACCAGCTGACCAAGTTAGATAAAATGGCAGGGAACGTAGTAAAACAGTTCCAAAAAGGAATCAGTGCCGTAGAAAGCTATGTAGATACTAATGCAAAATTAGGACAAATGACAAAAAGTTTGGAAGAGCAAGCTATATTACAAGAACAAATATTTAATGCTGCAAATAATGCGCGTAGTTCTTACACAGATATGGCAGATACCGTAACAAAACTTGGATTATATACTGGGAAATTATTTTTTAGTAATGAGGAAGTTGTTTCTTTTTCTGAACAATTGCAAAAGTCTCTTATAGCTAGTGGAACTAGTGATGATAAAAAAGCTGGTGTCATGCAGGCGATGGAAAACGCATTAGTAAGCGGTAGTATGAACAAAAGTGGTTTAGAGTTAATAGCTCAGAACGCACCTGTTATTTATGAAGCTATACAAAAATATACAAAAAAGTCTGGAAAAGAATTGTTGGATATGGCCAATAGTGGTGACTTAACAGCTGTAAAAATAAAAGAATCTTTGTTCTGGATGCAGGGGTTGATTGAAGAAAGATTTTCACAAATGCCTTTAACCTTTTCAAATATTATGGAAAGGGTAAAAAATGCCGGGATCGATGCTTTTGGCAATTTATTTGTCAGTATAAACAATCTATTGACCAGTCAAAGATTTATTGATTTTTTTAATCAAGTTATAAATATAATCTATTTCTTAGGTGACGTGATTGATAAAGTAATAAGTCTAATAACAAAATACTGGCCGGTAATTGAATCGTTCTTAATGGCTATAGGTACATTATTAAAGACTAGAATCATTAAACTTTTACCAGTTATAATAGGACAATTACTAAAGATGATACCTGTTTTGTTAACTAATTTAGGAATATTTATGGCTAGCAATGCTTTAGCCATATTGTTGGTAGCAGGTTTAACCGCAGCCATCTTTGTATTACGTACTTTTGGAGAAGAAATATTTTCTTTCATAGGTTCAATTATTGGAAGTGTTATAGCTTTCATAGTAAATGTTATTGTTACTATAGTTCAGATAATTATAGGGATAGTTGAATTTGTAGTTAATATAATAGCGGCAGTCTTCGACTTTTTTAAAAATGCAGGTAATAAATCAATTGGCTCAATAATTCTTTTATTTATTGATCTAGCAAATGTAGTTTTAGATGTGTTGGATAATATATCAGCAGCTATAGATTTTACATTTGGTAGCGATTTAAATAAAACAATAAAGGGATGGAAAGCGAAGGTTCAATTATCTGCGGATAAAATAATGAGTGAAAACAAGGATGGAAGTAATGACAAGACGCATTCTAGACTAGATATCAATCAATTTTTGGAGGATAATGGATTTCCTTTGAATGGGATAGATTACTCGAAAGCATGGGAAAAAGGCGGTAATATTGGTGGTGAATTTGGTAAGGCTGTTGAGAAATTTTTTGGTGGTGGCGATCCAGATTCGAATACAAATATGAGTCCGGAAAGTAATACAAAGAAAGGCGCTTATCCGGATATAGATGCCGTGACATCCTGGCTTAATAACATCAAAAATAAATTTAAATTGGATGGGGAAGATCCTTTAACTAATTCTGATCCTTCGAAGGATAATAAAGGATATGATCCTTCGGCATATACAGATTATAGCAATATTGGTAATGGTGCTGGTAGGGACGTTGACTATAATATGTCTGACATATTTACTAACACCAACCCTCTGCCCATTGAAGGCACCGGTCCTAACGGTTCCGTGAATGTGGAAATGCCGGATGACGATCTGGACTATTTAAGAGATATAGCAGAACGGGACTATATTGCCAATGTAGCGACAAACTCTTTAGCTCCCAACATATCCATCCAGTTTGGAGATGTGCATGAGAACGCAGATGCCAATAAGGTGGCAGGACGTATTCGTGAAATATTACAAAACGAAATTGCTGTGGCAAGTGAGGGGGGATATTAATGTACGCAGTATTTTTTGATATTGGACATACAACCTACAGGCTGCCGACCAATCCGGAAGAGATAGAAGTTTCCAGTACCCAGGCTATAAACAAATATGAAGTATTAAAACTTGGGCAGATTGCAGTACCCACCCATGTAGAACTGAAACAGTATAGTTTTGAATGTGAATTTCCATTAAATCATTACAGCTATGTAGAAATAATAGATGCCGATTATCAAACTTTAATTACGGATTTTAAAAAATACCGGGCTGCATTTAAACCTGCAGGTTTCTATATTAATTTATTTTCAGAATGGAGGAGTCTTTTTATTCCGGTAAGATTTATTGCAGGCAGAGTAATCAGAGATGAAGAATTATATGATGACTGTATCAACACTCAAGTTTTGATTGAAGACATTACGATTAAAGAGAAGGCCGGTGAAGAAGGAGATAAGTACATAGCTTTCAAGCTTCTGGAATATATTGATTATTCCAAAAACAGCTACAAAGGTGAAACTGGCAAGCTAGGCGATAAGATAACGGATAAAAAAAACCCAAAAAGCAAAGGTACTTATGTGGTTCAGTCAGGGGATTGTTTATGGGCCATTGCGAAAAAACAATATGGAAACGGGTCTAAGTACACAAAGATTTATGAGGCCAATAAGGATAAAATAAAGAATCCTTCCCTTATCTATCCTGGGCAGAAGTTGGTGATACCATGACGGAATTTGTAGTAAGAGTGGATGATATATTTTATGAAATCAGTGGGATGGTTACCAAGATTTCTTATGAGGATACGTTAAATGACGGATGCAGCAAGCTGGAATTCTCTTATATTAACAAAGACCTTGAGATTAAAAACGGCAGCGCTGTGAAGTTTACCTATAACGATACCGGTATATTTCACGGATATGTCTTTAAGATAAGCCGCGGAAAGGGAAATGAAATCAACGTTACCGCCTACGACCAGCTAAGATACTGTAAAGCAAAGGATACCCTGGTATTAAAAGGGGATACGGTTACCACTTTGGTAAATAAAATGTGTAATTATTTTAAGCTGGAAAAAGGCTCTATCACAGATACGCAGTACAAACTGGCAACCGGGGTGCAGGATGACAAAACCTGGCTGGATATTATCTATTCTGCCATTCGTGATACCCTGTTGTACAAAAGTAAATGGTATGCCCTTCGGGATGAATTCGGGGCTGTTGCCCTTCGGGAACTTGGAGAGTTAAGTACCGACCTGATTTTAGGGGATTATAGTTCGTGCTATGATTACAAATTTGATCAATCCATTGACGATGAAGTCTATAATTTAATCAAACTGGTTTCCAAGGACGAAGAGGCGAAAAAAGTGGATATTACCGTAAAAAAAGATGATGCCTCCATCGGACGTTTCGGATTTTTACAATATTATGAAAATGTTGATAAAAAGTACAATACTGCTCAGGTTAAAGAAATGGCAGGTAACTTATTAAAACTTTATAACAAGGAGAAAGAGACCATAAGCCTGGATTGTCTGGGCGATACCAGTATCAGGGCCGGATCGAGCTTTTACTGTATAATCGAGGATATTAACTACAACAAGAAACTAATTGTAAAAAAAGTATCCCATGACTTTCTTCCGAACCATACCATGAGTCTGGAGGTAATGAATGATACAGGAAATTAAAAGAATTGTAGATAATTATTTAAACAATGCAAAGCTGTGCAGCATTGTTCCCGGTACGGTTACATCAGATGGAATCCAAATCAGTGATAAACTGACAATCCCGGAGGAGCTAATCCTTGGAAACTTAAAAAAAACAGTCAGCGCCGGTGATAAGGTAAGGCTTTTAAGAAACCATGGCGGGCAGCAGTATTTTATTCTGGAGGTGATAGAATGATACCGGAAAAAAACATACCTGAAGGCCTGACCTTTTCCCTGGCAGAGGAACCAAGCAAAACTTACCGGCTATCTGAAGATAAAATCCAGGGATATGTTACGGAGGCTGATGCATTAAAACAGGCGATTTATAAGGTGCTGAACACAGAAAAATATGAGTATCCCATATACAGTTTCAAGTATGGAATTGAACTGGAGAGCCTTATAGGAAGAGATCCTACCTACGTGAAAATTGAACTCATGCGGCGGATTAAAGAGTGCCTTCTGGAGGATGAGAGGATAACCGGTGTAGAGGAATTTGAGTTCAAAGAGTCAGGTGATGAAATTAACTGTACCTTTACTGTTAACAGTATCTATGGAGAAATGCAGTTCACAAAGGAGGTGAATGCTTAAGTGTTTGAAGAAATGACATATGAAGCCATATTAAACGATATGCTAGGCCGTGTTACCAATGATGTGGACAAGCGGGAAGGCAGTGTAATCTATGACGCGCTGGCACCTTGTGCTTATCAGCTGGCCCAGAACTATTTTAATCTAAATAACTTTATTGATCTGGTTTCCGGAGACACGGCGGTAGGAGTATATTTGGACCGGGTAGTAGCGGATTACGGAATTACCAGAAAGAAAGCGACCAAGGCGGTAAGAAAAGTCACAGCAAACGGTATAATTCCCCTTGGTTCCAGATGGGGTCTTGGGGAAACGACTTACGTAATCACTGATACATTGGCAGAGCAGAGTTATATAGCTCAGTGCGAGCAGGCCGGAGAAACCGGTAACCTGTTTTCCGGAGCTCTGCTGACTCTCGATAATCTATCAAATATAACTGTTATTCTGGCGGATGTTATTACTGCGGGTGAAAATGAGGAAAGAGATGACAATCTCCGTTCCAGATTTTATAACCAAATCCAGTCTCCCAGTACCAGCGGTAATGCGGATAATTATAAAAAATGGGCACTGGAGGTTCCGGGGGTAGGTGATGCCAAGGTATATCCGCTCTGGAATGGAAACGGCACGGTAAAAATTATTATTGTAGACAGTAACATGTCCATTGATACCGGACTGGAGCTGCCGGTTTATGAGCATATAGAAGCAGTCAGGCCCATTGGGGCTACCGTTACGGTAACCAGCCCCGCCAGCAAGGAAATCACAGTATCCGCAAAAATAAAACTAGACGGAACCAGGCTGTTACAGGAGGTTATCAGCAGTTTTACCGCTGGCTTTACCGAATACCTGAAGGGAACCATATTTGAAGCCTATGTAGTCAGTTATGCAAAAATCGGCAGTATACTGCTGGCAACTGATGGGGTATCCGATTATTCAGAGCTGCTGGTTAACGGAAGCGGAGCCAATGTAGTAATAGGTGAAACAGAAATGCCTATGGCCGGAGCGGTTAATTTAACGGAGGTGGTTTCTGAATGAGTCTGAATTTAATGGATTATTTACCGGGTTATTATACCGGCAATCAGACCATGGAAAGCCTTCAGGGGATTATCAGCAATAACATTAACAAACTGGCAAAGAACCTGGAGGAAACGGTGGATCAGTGCTTTATTGATACCGCAACATACCTGTTAAGCAGATATGAGAAAGTTTATGGGCTGGATGTGGATGTAACAAAAAGTGACGAATTCCGCCGGGAGAGAATCCGCGCCAAGGTAAGGGGAACCGGAACCGTCACGAAACAAATGATTGCTCAAGTTGCCAGGTCATATTCCAACGGCGAGGTTGCGGTAATAGAGAATAATGCTAACAGCAGTTTTGTCATAAAGTTTATTGGAACCAAAGGAATACCGGCTAATATGGCAGGTTTGACTTTGACAATAGAGGAAATAAAACCGGCTCATTTAAGCTTTACCTTTGAATATACCTATAATACCTGGAACGATATTTTGCACATGACCTGGGAGGAAGCGGGAAACTTTACCTGGGATCAATTAAGAGAGAGGTGAGACAATGGCAGAATATACACAGAATTACAATTTAGAAAAACAACAGGGAAATGATTACATCCGCATTGAAGGATTGAATGAGAATCTTGATATTATCGATGCAGAGATTAAGAAAGTAAATGATAGTAAAGTCAATGTTGTAGCGGGTAAGGGGTTGTCTGCCAATGATTATACAACGGCTGAAAAAACCAAGCTTTCAGGAATAGCTGCAAATGCTACCAATTATATTCATCCGGCTAACCATCCGCCGGCCATAATCACTCAGGATGCCAGTAACCGGTTTGTAACAGATTCGGAGAAAGCAGCATGGAATGGAAAGGCAGCAGGAAATCATGCTCACGCAGCGACAGATATAACGAGTGGAACATTATCAATAGCTCGAGGGGGAACCGGAGCAACTACTGCAAGTGCTGCAATCGCTAATTTAGGAGCGGTACCAAGAGTAACAAGAGCATCCTATATTAATGAAGTGGGCTCAACTGTAACTGGCGAATTAATGTGGAAGAATTATGGTAACAATCATACTATATTTGATGCATCTAATTCCACGACGCCTATAGGTACAGCGTGTAATAATATAAATCCTACATCTGGTTGGAGTCCATCCTTTCCAACATTAATGGGTTTTAATGGTGCACAGACATATGGGGTAAGAGTGGATAGTGCACGGGTATCTGACAGCACATCACAAATAATATACCAAACTACAATACCAACTTCATTAGCTGATGGTACCATCTGTTTTGTATATGAATAGGAGGTGCTTATGGCAAAAGGAATTTATGTTGGTATAGGTGGTGTACCATATAGGGCCAAGCCTTATATTAGTGTAGGCGGTGTTCCAAGAAAAGTAAAAAAAGCTTATGTTGGAGTTGGAGGAGTACCAAGGCTAGTTTTTAGTGAGGGTATCAAATATGGTGGAGAGCTTGATCCTCTTTTAGGTTCTGGTTCAACACCATCACCTTCGGGTGATACCAATGACACATATGCTATCTTTGGTTGTGCGAGTACAGTATCAAATAGTATAACAGCTTATTCGCCCAGCTTAGTACGTACTAATCCCAATTTAGGGTTGACTAATGGAAGGGCTTTGGCAGGAGCTACGCGTATACAAGATAAAGTGTTATTTGCTGGTGGAGAAAATGCAAGTGGTAAGTACTTAAGTGATGTACAAGGTTATGATAGAGCTTTAGTTCGAACCTCTCTTTCATATATGCCTAATGGTGTGTATGCCCCTCTTGCTGCATCTAATTCACTTAGTGCAATATTTGCTAGTGGTTATAAAAATGCAACTACTAATGCTGTTACAACAGATGTCAGTGGATATAATGCAAATTTAACCAAAAATTTATCATCTAATTGCCCTGCTAAGTGGCCAACTGCATCAACAAGTTTTGCTGATCATGCATTATTCTTTTTCGAATATGCAGATAATATTGATGAATGCATAGCCTATAACTCTTCAAATGTAAAATTGAATTTTGGTCCTGTTGGAATACCAAATCGTGGTATTCAGAACGCAATAAGTTTAAATAACGAATATTTACTAGTTGGAATTGTATCAAATCCAATATCAGGTGCTATAGATGTATATAATACATCATTTACTAAGGTATCTCAAATAAGTTTATCAGATACGAGAATGTACCCTACTTGGTCACGGTTTAACGAGTATTCATTGGCAATAGGTGGCCGTATAGGAGGATCTAATTGGCAAAAGACGGTAGATTATTATGACTCTTATTTAATTAGAGATACCTTTTTAATGCCAACTGAACGTTATGGTATGAAATGTGTACAAATAGGAAATTCATTAATATTAGCAGGTGGAGATTATAGAAGTACAGTAGAATATTTAACACAATAGGGAGGATTTTAAATGAAGAAAAAATTAACTATTTATGAAGTTACTAAGAATTATATATATCCTAATATGCAGGTAGCTACCCCTGACGATGTTGCTAAAACATTCTCGGTAGTAAATATAAAAGGGATTAAGTGTGTTTTTGAATCAGATGAATCAGGAATGATGTTATATACGGCGCCTGAACCTATATCAATAATCAGATCGAGATATGAAGTAGATTCGAGTCTGAATGATGAAGATGCCATCGCAGTTATTGAAGATATACTTAACGCACCATTACCAGACCCTGAGCCAACTGCAGAAGAAAGAATTGCAGCAGCTATGGAATTCCAAAATCTCTTAACTATGTAAAGAAAAAAGGAGGCAAACACAATGACTTTTGAAACAATCAAACGAAACTACGACAGAAAACTCTGGAACCAACAAATGGTCAAAACAGCCGTTGTAAAAGGGGTTATTACACCGGTACAGTACCAGGAAATTACCGGGGAAGCTTACATAGGGTAAGTTCAAATTACTACTTAAAACCCTTATATGGTAACACATATAGGGGTTTTAACAATAAGGGAGTTTAATAATAAGAGGAGTTTGTTGCCTATGACAGTTGAAGTAGCCTTACTCATTTCCGGAGTGTCCTTAGCTTTCGGCATATATTCGGGAATGTCAAATATGAAACGAAACCAGAAAGCCGATACAAAGCAGGACACGGCTGAATTGACAACTGTGATAGTGAAGCTTGAAAATATCGGAAACGGAATTACAGAAATAAAATCAGAGATGACAAATGTAAAAAATGATATCAAAGATGACAGGGAAAGGCTGATACGTTTAGAAGAATCTGCGAAACAGGCTCACAAAAGGCTTGATATACTGGAAAACTATAAAAGAGGGCTGGACGAGTAGTATAGGAAGGGGTATGATAATGATAAAGGAAAAAATAACCAAATTTTTGAATGTAAAAAGTGCCGTCACGATGATATTGACGGGAGTTTTTGTTTATCTGTCGGTATGCGGCAAGATTACCGGTGATCAGTTTCTGGTAATATTCACAACAATTATAGCTTTTTATTTTGGAACCCAGGCAGAACGAAAAAAGGATGGTGAATAGGTGGAATGAAAAGCATTATTCAACCGGAAAATAGAACTAAGATGGCTTTTTACTTATGCTTTATATGCCGTTTAAGCGGTAGAAGGAGGTTATTGTGACATATCTAATTGCAATAGACAGCGGCCACGGTATGGAGACTGCCGGCAAGCGGACGCCTGCCATCCCGGAACCCTGGTTTAACAAAAAGAAAGGCGAATGCATTCACGAAAAAGAATTTAACAAAGCTGCCGCCGAATATCTGATAACAGCATTGAAGCGATGCGGTTTTCAAACGGTTAATGTCAGTCCGGGAACCGTTGATATTCCGTTAACCGACCGCTATAGAGCAGCAAATGAAGCAAAGGCAGATTTGTTTGTGTCAAAACACTATAATGCATTTACCGGTACATGGGGGAATGCCAACGGCATAGAAACCATCATTTCCCAATACGCAGGAGAAGACAGCAAAAAACTGGCTGGACTGGTACAGGCTGAGCTGGTGAAAGCACATAAAAGAACAGATCGGGGAGTTAAGAGTGATATTGAGCAGTCAGGTATTAATATAGCAGTACTCCGCAATACCAATATGCCGGCTATTCTCACAGAGTCCGGTTTTATGGATAATCTCACCGAAGCAAAAACCATGCTCGATCCGGTATTTCAAAAGGCTGATGGGGAAGCAACCTGTAAGGGTATTTGTAACTATTTTGGTATTGCCTACAAGACGGAAACCACGATACCAGTAAAAGAGATAACAAAAACATCTCCCAGAGAAGAAATTCAGTGGCTGCAGGAAAAACTGAATGCGGCATTGCCGGGTGAGACTTATATACCTTTAACTATTAACGGTTTATATGATACAAAAACTCGGATTGCCGTGCTGATGTATTGGGAAACCAAAGGTTGGAAACGGGACGGGAAAGCAGACGGCTGGTCCATCGGCCGCGGCACAGTGGAAGCTCTTGCAAAGTTATAATATAGATATAATTTAATTTAAACATTGAAATATTAATGCTTTATAAGCTGTATTTTTACCTGATAATGGAGTTGAGGGTTGTATTTACCTAATAGTGGAGTTGCGGACTGATTTATCAGATAATGGAGTTGTGGGGTGTATTTAACTGATAGTGGAGTTGCAGGCTGATTTACCAGATAATAGAGCTATTGGTTGTATACTGTCTTTGTTTTTGAATTATCTACTCCTTTGATTCCAAAAACATCACATATCCATCGCACCTTACTTGGACCAAGATATAGGGCAATATAATATAACAGACATTTTCAGAGAATTGCAATATAATGTTTAATTAACTTAAAATAGCAATTGTTTAATTAACTTAAAATAGCAATATGTTATAGAGTGTTATATTATAGACGACTCTCACATACCTGTGAAAAAAATACATACATCCCCAACCTATTTACTCCATATATTTCTTTTCAAATGTCCTGGCTTCATGTATAATAGTATTATAATGTATATTAAATATTATAAATGAGGTATTATCTTAATGAGAGACAATTTCCTATATATGAATATTTATGACGACCTGAAAAAGAAGATTAATCAGGGAG
>JAEZSL010000306.1 GCA_023443925.1 Bacillota bacterium
TAAATTTAAATTTTGCCCTTGCCATATAAAATAAACTGTGTTAATATAAGTCAATAGTGAAAAAATACACAAGGTGTATGTATTAATATTAATAACAACAATCAGCTATGAAAGAGACTGACCTGTATGGATTGCATCGAATAACAGGAATGGCGTGTCACCGACTGAGAGCATGCCTAAGATGATAGATATGGGAAGGAACACTCCGGAGCTCATGGATCGAAGAGATAATATTACTTTATGGTATTTCTGCAGTAGGTTCATGCGTTGCACGCGTTAAGTGTTAAAGAGGAGAGTCATAAGATTCTCAAAGCGGGTGGTACCGCGGGAACATAAACTTAGAATAAATCCCGTCCCAGGCATATGTGCATAACATATGACCTGGGATTTTTTTTGTTTCATAAATAATTAGTCTTATGATACAAAACCTTATGGCGATGCGCATGACCCACTAAAGGAAGGTTGTCGCAATGGTGACTGTGTGTTTGCGCCAGGGTCTGGCAGGTCAGACTCTTTCATATGGGATCTTTCAATTCCTATACAAAAGGCTTTATGGGCAGTATTGTGGCGGGATGGAATAGCGGAAATCCGCTTAGTTTAAATCAGAGTTATAAGGAGGCACGAATATGGATTTTGTAAATGGCTTACAACAAAAAGATATAGTGGAAATCAGGGATATTCTTACCGGTGAGTTTAACGGAAAGGAGATTAAAATAAGGGGAGCAGTCCATACCATACGTGATATGAGCGAATTCTCTTTTATTGTTCTCAGAAAATATGAAGGTCTGGTTCAATGTGTTTACGAAGATGGTAAAATTCAGGACTTTGATTGTAAAGGACTTAGAGAAGGGGCTACCCTTGAAGTGAAAGGAGTAGTGGCACCGGAGGAGCGTGCTCCGGGTGGTTTTGAAATTCGTGTTTCCGGCATTCGTATTCTGTCCGAACCGGCACAGGATTCTACCATGCCCATTCCTATCAGTAAGTGGAAGTTAAAGACTTCTTTAGAAACAAAGCTGACCCTGCGTCCCATCGCTTTAAGAAACCTGCGGGAAAGAGCTATTTTTAAGATTCAGGAAGGCATCGTAAGAGGTTTTAGAGATTTTATGTATTCTCAGAATTTTACGGAAATCAGAACACCTAAAATCGTTGCCGGCAATGCAGAAGGCGGAGCTAATGTATTTAAACTGGAGTATTTCGGAAAAAAAGCATTTCTGGCGCAAAGCCCTCAGTTTTATAAACAAACCATGGTAGGTGTATATGACCGGGTATTTGAAGCAGCTCCGGTATTCCGTGCGGAGAAACACAATACCACAAGACATCTGAACGAATATACCAGCCTTGATTTTGAAATGGGATACATTGACGGCTTTGAAGATATTATGGAGATGGAAGCAGCCATGTTAAAATATACGTTTCAGTTTTTAGTGGAAGAATATGCGAAAGAACTTAAACTGTTGGGGGTTAATCTGCCTTCGGTTTTAAGTTTCCCGGCTGTTCGTTTTGATGAAGCTAAGAAGCTGGTATCGGAAAAGTATGACCGCAAGATCCGCAATCCATATGATTTGGAACCGGAAGAAGAAATACTGATCGGCAGATATTTTAAGGAAGAGTATGACAGTGATTTTGTATTTGTAACGCATTATCCTTCCAAGAAGAGACCTTTTTATGCCATGGACGATCCGTCAGATTCGAAATTTACCTTAAGTTTTGACTTATTATTTAAGGGAATGGAGATAACTACCGGAGGGCAGAGAATCCACTCCTATGAGGAGCAGGTAGCCAAAATGACGGCAAGAGGCATGGACCCGGAGGATTTTACTAATTTCCTGATGATTCACAAACACGGCATGCCGCCTCACGGAGGACTGGGCATTGGCCTGGAACGCCTTACCATGCGGCTTCTGGATGAACAGAATGTAAGAGAAACCACATTCTTCCCCAGAGATGTATCAAGACTGGAACCATAAATATAGAAAACTGGAGCCATAAATAAATAAAAACTGATTTCAGCTTTCGCCAGTGATACTGGTTTAGCAGGATTAAGTTATGGATGAATAATCAGCGGATAGCAATATCTGTTCGGACTGGGATAACTGTGTAGGGCAATAGAAATAATGCATATAGCAGGTTCTTTCATTGCCGGTTAATGTGCATCAGGTAATTGCGAAACTATATTGTTTTATTACCGGTTAGCACACATATAGGAAAGGAGTAAATGGTATGGCTATAACGGATGAAACCATAGATTATGTAGCAGCCCTTGCCAAGTTAAATTTAAGCGGGGAAGAGAAAGAAAAAGCGAAGAAGGATTTAGGCAGTATTTTAGCATATATGGATACCATGAATGAACTGGATACGGAGCATATTGAACCAATGTCTCATGTTTTTCCCATCCGCAATGTGTTCCGGGAAGATACGGTAGTAAATGAACCGGACAGAGATGCATTACTTGCCAATGCACCTGCAAGTAAAGATGGATGTTTTATGGTACCGAAAACCGTGGAATAAAAAGGAAGGTGTCAGGTTGAAAAAAAGAAATACAGTTTTTCAACATCTTGATTTATACGTGCGCTTAAGCGCACAGATGGGAGTTTAGGTTGGAAAATAAATTTTTCAACCGCAAGTTTGTGCTTTCGCACAACAAACTTGATATGCACAAAGAGCGTGTGCATGATTAGAGGTTAAAATGGATATAACTGCATTATCCGCCCTAGAATTGGGCAGAAAAATTAAAAATAAAGAGATAACGGCTGTGGAAGCAGCGAAAGCGCAGATAGAAAAAATAAAAGCCAACGATGATTCTTACCACTGTTATATAACTGTAATGGAACAGGAGGCAATAAAACGCGCCGAAGAAATACAACAGCGTATTGATGCCGGGGAATTTAAAGATTCTCCTCTTGCCGGAGTTCCAATGGCCGTTAAGGATAACATATGTACCAAAGGAACCAAGACTACTTGTGGTTCAAAGATCCTAAATAATTTTATCCCCCCCTATAATGCAACGGTAATTGAAAAACTGGAAAAAGCCGGTGCGGTTATTATCGGAAAAACTAATATGGATGAATTTGCCATGGGCAGTACCACAGAAACTTCCGATTTTGGGGTTACCAATAATCCCAGGAATACGGAGCATGTACCGGGCGGTTCCAGCGGCGGTTCGGCTGCTGCGGTTGCTGCTGACGAGGCATTTTATGCATTAGGTTCCGATACGGGCGGTTCCATCCGCCAGCCCAGTGCTTTCTGCGGTGTAACGGGTATTAAACCTACTTATGGCACCGTATCGCGGTATGGCTTGGTTGCCTATGCTTCTTCCCTGGATCAGATCGGCCCCATCGCCAGAAATGTATCGGACTGCGCGGCAGTTCTGGATGTAATATCCGGCCATGATGCCAAGGATTCTACCTCGGTTGCAACAGAAGCCTATGAGTATACAAGCGCGCTGGTGGATGATGTAAAGGGAATGAAAATCGGTATTCCCAAGGGATACTTAGGAGCCGGTCTGGATGAGGAAATAAAAAAGAGCATTCTGGCAGCAGCCGAAGTCTTTGAGAAAAAAGGTGCCATTGTAAAAGAATTTGAACTGGATGCCGTAGATTTTGCGATTCCTGCTTATTACGTTATTGCCTCAGCCGAGGCTAGTTCCAATCTGTCCAGATATGACGGTATGAAATACGGTTACCGAACCGAGAACTTTGAAGGTCTTCAGGATGTCTATAAAAAGACCAGAAGCGAGGGTTTCGGGAATGAAGTAAAAAGAAGAATGATGATTGGAGCCTTCGTATTAAGTTCCGGTTATTATGATGCCTATTACAACAAAGCGTTAAAAGTAAAAGCAATCATTAAGGAAGGCTTTGATAAAGCATTTGCTGAATTTGATGTAATTTTAGGGCCAACCGCTCCTTCCACCGCACCAAAGCTTGGGGAAAGCTTAGCGGATCCTTTAAAGATGTATCTGGGAGATATTTATACCGTATCCGTTAACCTGGCCGGGCTGCCGGCGATCAGCCTGCCCTGCGGCACAGATTCCAAAGGCCTGCCCATCGGTATGCAGTTAATCGGAAAACACTTTGGTGAAAAAGAAATAATCCGCGCTGCTTACAGTTTTGAACAGTCCCGGGACAGAAAGGAGGAGGCTTAATCATGAAAGCTTATGAAACTGTCATTGGTTTGGAAGTACATGTGGAATTAGCAACAAAAACCAAGATCTTTTGTGGATGTACCACCCAGTTCGGTGGTGATCCCAATACCCACTGCTGTCCGGTTTGTACCGGGATGCCGGGTACCCTTCCGGTTTTAAATAAAAAGGTTGTGGAATTTGCCATTGCGGCAGGACTTGCCACCGATTGTACTATAACTCAGAACTGCAAATTTGACCGCAAGAATTACTTTTATCCCGATCTTCCCAAGGCCTATCAGGTATCCCAGCTTTATCTGCCCATTTGCCGTAACGGCGGAATTGAGATTGAAACCAACGGAGTAAAAAAAGTCATCGGTATCCATGAAATCCATATGGAAGAAGATGCGGGTAAATTAATCCATGATCCCTGGGATGATTGTACTCTGGTGGATTATAACCGCTGTGGTGTTCCGCTGATTGAAATTGTAAGTGACCCGGATATGAGGTCTGCGGACGAAGTAATTGCTTATCTTGAGAAACTAAAACTGATCCTTCAGTATCTTGGGGTTTCCGACTGTAAGATGCAGGAAGGTTCCCTGCGTGCTGATATTAACTTATCCATAAGAGAAGTTGGGGCCAAGGAGTTTGGTACCCGTACCGAAATGAAAAATATGAACTCCTTTAAGGCGATTGCAAGAGCCATTGAAGGAGAGCGAAAGAGACAAATTGAATTACTGGAATATGGTAAGGTAGTTACCCAGGAAACCAGACGCTGGGACGATAATAAAGATACCAGTTTTGCCATGCGTTCCAAGGAAGACGCACAGGATTACCGCTACTTCCCGGAACCGGATCTGGTGCCCATTGAAATCAGCGACGAGTGGCTGAATGAAATCAGCTCCAGGCAGCCGGAACTCAGGGATGCCAAGATGCTGCGCTATGAAACCGAATATGATATCCCTGTCTATGATGCCGGCATTATTACCGGCTCCAAGAGACTAGCTGATATTTTTGAAGAAACCGTGGCCATATGCGGTAAACCCAAAGAAGTTTCCAACTGGTTAATGGTGGAAACCATGCGGTTATTAAAGGAAGCAGAAATGGAACCGGAGAATATTTTATTCAGCGCCGGCAATCTTGCAAAACTCATTGGACTGATCGGTGAAGGCAAGATAAACAGAACCGTAGCCAAGGAAGTATTTGAAGAAATCTTTAAATCAGATGCAGATCCTGTAAAATATGTGGAAGAACGCGGTTTATCCATGGTAAGCGATGAAGGCTTACTTCGCTCAGTTATAGAAAAAATAGTTGCTGCAAATCCCGCATCCGTGAATGACTACCATAGCGGAAAAGAGAAAGCGCTGGGATTTTTAGTTGGCCAGACAATGAAAGAAATGAAGGGCAAAGCAGACCCCGGCGCCATTAACCGGATTCTAAAAGAACTTCTGTAAATATTAACCACTGTTTATTGATTTATCATATTGATTCGGCTATAATAAACTTAAGTCGGATAAGGCGGTTCCATACAAATTGTAAGTAACAGCAGATAAATTATATAAAACAATGGAGGGGTTCGGGATGAATGAGAAAAGACGCAGCAAGCGGTTAGAGGTAAATCTGAATCTGGATATTTCCAGTTTGTTTAAGCAGGACAATGTTCGGGTAGACAACATTGATGCCCCAATCGAAGTGATTAATATCTCAAAAAACGGGATTGGCTTTAAATCCAAAAGCATTCTGCCGGTTGATTATTACTTTAATGCGAAACTGCAGTTAGGCGGTGAAGACTCAAACCTGTACTGCGTAGTAAAAATTATCAGACAGGAAACGTCAGAAGACGGTATTTACAGGTACGGAGCGGAATATGTCGGTATGCCGTCGGTATTGCTTTATATTTTTGATGAATTCGAAGAACGGATTGGCAGGTAATTCTATAATCTTTTTTTTCGGTGGTAGAGTAACCTAAGATCTCTTATTAATATTTATTTAGAGATTTGTGTAATAAAGGACATTACACACCCTGATTTGAGGCAGTAAAGCATCTGCCAGCAGATGATGGGAACGAATATGAAAGGTGTAATAATGTGAAAATTTATATTTCGGCAGACATAGAAGGAATAAGCGGAGTTGTTGCTGTGAATCAGGTAATACCTGGGGAGAGAGACTATCAAAGAGCAAGAGAACTCATGACGAAAGAGGTTAATGCAGCCATCGAAGGAGCGGTTGATAGTGGCGCAACAGAAATTGTTGTGAATGACCTGCATGGCGCCGGAACTAATATAATGATAGAAGCTTTAAACATCAAAGCACAATTAATCACCGGGCCTTCTCGTAAAGGTGCTATGCTGGAAGGGTTAGATTCCTCTTTTGATGCAGTAATATTAATAGGTTATCATCCCAGAATGAATGTAAGCGGTGTTTTGAGTCACTCTTTTCATGGAGGAGTCATTTCAAACATCAATATAAATGGTAAAGATGTCGGTGAGTTTTATATGAATGCATGTGTTGCCGGCCACTTTAATGTTCCGGTTGTTTTAGTGTCAGGCGATAACATTCTGGAAGAGGAAGTAAAAGAGGTAAATGCTGCAATTGAAACAGTTGTAGTTAAAACGTCATATGGAAGATATGCGGCAAAATGTTTGGCACCGGCTGTAGTGTATGAACAAATAAAAGCAAAAGTAAAAGCCGCCTTAATAAATGTCAGGAATATTGAGCCTATAAAACTGCAAGAGCTCCCCGAAATGAAGGTTACTTTTCTAAATAGTGGTCAAGCTGAATATGCCTCTATAATGCCAGGAACTGAATTTGATGAACCCAATATTGTATCCTATAGTGGAAAATCAATTATAGACATTTATAGAGCATTAACAGCTATGATTAAAATTGCAAGCAGCAATTAACTATTTGTTATATTATTAAAAGCAAAACATTTGAACTTTAATAAGGATTTTCTCTAAATATAATATAATGAATGCGGAATGAAGATGCAAGCTTGCATATAATCTGATTGGAGCAACAAGATCAGGAATATGAATTATGTTTAAGAATTATGTTCATGATTTATACTACTGATGTAATGAAATAGGATTGAGAATAATGTTATTTAGTTGGCATAACAAACCTAATTGTGAATACCAGTTAGAGTAATACCGAATGGAGCAAAAGATCAGGAGCAGGTACTGTGTTCACAATATAAAAGTATCATTATAATATAGCTTAAAAGGGTAGAAAAAAGATATAGGCTGGTGTAAGAAACGATTAAAAAACGTTTTTACACCAGCCTTTTGTGCATTCTAAATAGCCGGATATATTATATTTTCAAGAATATAATCAATGTCTTGTATCCTGTTATACGGTTTATGCGATCATTCCTGTTAATTCTAGTTAAAATTTAATTTTATTTTTTCTGTATTATGCCCGTAAATCAAAGTTATACCGGGTGACGGAAGCAGCCGGGGTCGCCGTTTTTAGAAAATCCTCAACGACATTTACCGTCTTTTCCCGTTCTAATACTTCTGTATAAAGAGTATAGCCTTTTTTTTCTAAGGCCTCTTTAAGAAGAGGCAAATTAGAAGCAATCAGATTCATAGACAGCGTATTATCCAGATAAAACTTACCGGTTAGATGAGTATCCTTTAAATCCAGGTATATGTCTAATGGGCCCAGATGATCCATATCCAGATGCAGCAGTACACTGATACCGTCAGCGGCGGTCCGGCCGGACTTCTTCCTGGTATAAACATAGAGTTCACCATCTGTAAACTGATTCCTAAGTTTTAAAGGAATTGGAACATAGGTAAAAAACTGGTTTAAGGTCTGAATAAAATTTAAATTATCCTGTAAATGACTTACCTGGCCGGACAGATTGGTCCCACGGTCACCGGCTGCCTGTTCCGCAAACTCTTTCAGAGCATTCATCTGGTTTATCAGACTCTCAAAGTGGTGCTCTACGGCATCCTTTTGTGTTAAATCCTTTGGAGCCAAGGTCCATTGTTTTAACAGG
>JAEZSL010000228.1 GCA_023443925.1 Bacillota bacterium
CCATTAGATATAATGAACCGTGGATTTTACAGAGAGCAGACCCATATATATACAGGCATACGGATGGATTCTATTATTTTACGGCATCCATACCGGAATATGATTGTATCTTTTTAAGGAAGTCAGACACCTTGGAAGGATTATCACAGGCAATGGAAACTATAATCTGGACGAAACATGAAAGCGGACCGATGGGCTATCATATATGGGCGCCGGAGATTCATTATCTATTTGGGAAGTGGTATCTTTACTTCTCTGCAGGCGATGCGGATAACATATGGAATATCAGGCCTTATGTCCTTGAATGCAAGGATGAGGACCCGATTACCGGAAGCTGGACAGAAAAGGGAAAAATGCAGTGTGCAAAGGAAGATGAGTTTTCATTCCGGGCTTTCTCCCTTGACGCCACTGTCTTTGAAAATAAAGGGAAGTATTATTACGTCTGGGCGGAAAAGGTAGGTGTGGGAAAACAGATTTCAAACCTTTACATAGCTGAAATGGAGACGCCCTGTAAATTAAAAACAGTACAGGTATTATTGACCTCTCCTGATTATGACTGGGAAAGACAGGGGTTCTGGGTCAATGAAGGACCGGCAGTTCTTAAAAAAGACGGAAAAATTTTTCTGACCTATTCGGCCAGTGAAACAGGCATACAGTATTGCATGGGGATGATGACGGTAAGTGAAGATGCGGATATTCTTGATCCCAGGGCTTGGAAAAAAGAAAGAAAACCGGTGCTTTCATCGGTTCCGGAAAAGGGTATATATGGACCGGGCCATAATTCTTTTACCACGGATTCCAAAGGGAACGATATTTGTGTATACCATGCCAGAACGGAGAAAGAGATTGAAGGGAATCCTTTATATAATCCGAACAGGCATACCATGCTTTTGAGAGTTTTATGGGATGAGAAGGGAAATCCCGTTTTTAAAATATAAGAGGATGCTTAAAAGGGGAGGTAGGTTGAAAAAACAAGCAGTTTTTCAACCTCCTGTTTTGCAGGTGTGCTAAAGCACATAGATAGGAGTTAGGTTGAAAAGTAAATACTTTTTTCAACATCTTGATTTTTATGTGTGCTAAAGCACACATATGGGAGTTAGGTTGAAAAATAAATAATTTTTCAACATCTTAATTTTTATGTGCGCCTAAGCGCACAGATGGGAGTTTAAAACAATGAAGGCAGGTAAATTTATACTTTGCCTCGTATGTTTCATAGGCGCAGGAGTTATGCTGGCGGCCTGCAGCCGGAAAGAAAGCTATGAGGCCATCAGACTAAAGGAAGATAAGCCGGTTACCGTGAAATTTAAAGATGTATCTATCCATGATCCGTCGGTCCTTCAATACGAGGATGCCTATTATATCTTTGGATCTCATTTAGCAGGTGCCAAATCAAAGGATCTTATAAACTGGACGATGATAGGAAACGGTGTAAATAAGTCAAATCCAATTATTAAAGATCCCCTCAAAGAAATGAAAGAGGCCTTTGTGTGGGCAAAAACAGGTACTTTTTGGGCACCGGATGTGATACAGCTCAAAGACGGCAGATTTTATATGTATTATTGTAATTGCGAGGGAAGTTCCCCGCTGTCCTGTATGGGCGTTGCGGTGGCTGATTCCATTGAAGGCCCTTATAAGGATCTGGGGATTATTCTGAAATCAGGAATGACGGATACGCCTAGTGAAAACGGTGATTTTTATGATGCCACAGTGTATCCCAATGTGGTAGATCCCTGCGTTTATTATGACAGAGAGGACCGGTTATGGATGATGTATGGCTCATATTCCGGGGGGATCTATGTATTAGAGCTTAATACAGAGACAGGTTTTCCTCTGGAGAAAGGTTACGGCAAGAAAATATTGGGCGGAAATCATCTCCGGATTGAAGGAGCTTTTGTGGAATATAATCAGGAGACGGAATATTATTATATGTTCCTCTCCTTTGGAGGCCTAGCCGCGGACGGAGGCTATAATATCAGAGTCTGCCGGTCAAAAAACCCCGACGGTCCTTTTTATGATGTGGACGGAACCGATATGATAGAATGTAAGGGAGCCCAGGGAACTTTTTTTGACGATAAGGCAGCTCAAAGTTACGGTTTAAAATTAATGGGTAATTATAAATGGATGGCTAGAGTTGGGGAAGAAGGACAAGACAGAAAAGGTTATGTTTCTCCCGGGCATAATTCTACGTTATACGATGAAAAGACCGGAAAATATTTTATTATTTTTCATACCAGGTTCGAGAGTAAAGGTGAATTCCATCAGGTAAGAGTCCATCAGATGTTCTTTAATGAAGACGGATGGCCGGTAATCCTGCCATACCGGTATACCGGCGAAACCATTGGAGAATACAAGAAAGAGAGTCTGGCAGGGGTTTATAAATATATTAATCACGGGAGAGATATAAGCAGTGATATCAAAGAATCCGGTGAGATTATATTATACAAAGACGGTACCATAGAAGGGGCTGCAGGCGGAAAATGGAAGCAGAAGGGTAAAAATAACATAGAACTTATTATTGATGGAGTCACCTACAAAGGAGTCTGTGCAAAAGCATATGATGAATTTGGAAAGAAATATGTGATGACCTTTACCGCGGCATCCTCAGAAAACGGGCAGAGCATCTGGTGCAGCGGACTGGAGGCAATTGAGTAAAGCCGGAAAGGACTGCAGCGGGTATTAGGCAGTTACATTACCGAGGTTTAGTTAAGATATATAGCAGGATAGATAAAAGAATGGCTGGCAATGCATCGGAGATTTTCTGATACATGCCAGCTATTTCTATAGAGTAGTGAGCTTTAAGACTCTTCCTAATCCGGCCAGTCACTCGGTAACCTGTTTCATGTCAATTACAGTGTTACGGTTTTTCATCAATGGGGCTGTAATTAATTCCAACGCTGATATCCTGATTATAATTACCAAAGCTCTTCCCGAATATGGTTAAGCCTCCCACATGGGCAGCTTTATCCGGAACTCCTATTTTAAACTTAATCGTGCTTTTGTAGTTCAGGTTAAAATCTTTTATGGTTACATCAGAAATCTGAAGCCCGTCAATAAAAGTACCTTTCCGGTTAATGACAAGCAATTTCAGCAAGCCATACTGGTTCCAGTTCGGATACCACCAGTCGGGGGTGAAAATTCCTTTTACATCTCCAAAATCACCGGGACTTGTCCAGGTGCCGATATGAATGTCATTGAGATAAAAATGGATATCCGAGGGCCAGATATCATTGATACCGGGAGCTTCTGAGCTTAATTCGGCGGATATGGTAATCTGGTCAATCTTTTGGGAATAGGGAATGAAATTCGGTATGATGTATTCCACATATCCCTTGGTAAACCATAAGATGTCGGCGTTATATCTGTCCGGATGAGAAAAATAGCGGGTATCGTCAACTTCTCCGATAATTGCTTTTGGAGATGAAAGTCCGCAGGTAGGATAAACATCATAATCGGAAAAATGCCCCACCTTTAACTCTGTCTGATACAGGTTTTTCATGTTATTCTGCTGGTCCAGATCTATTAATATTTTATCAAGATGTACGGAACATACTTTCTTATTTCCATGTCCTTCCGACTTACTTGATACGGTTATCAACCCGCAGTCTTCCAGCTTTTTTATGTGGCTTGTAAGTGCGCCGTTGGTAATATTCAGCTCTGATGCAATTTCATTCATATTCAATCCGTTATTGTTAAGTAATAGCTTTAGTATTTCAACCCGGATATCGGAGCCGAGTGCTTTAAATATGTCCAGACCTTCATCCAGCGATTTGATATGCATCATTTGATTCGTCCTCCTTATGGACATAGTCTATTATATACTTATTAATTATATCGGTTATAAACAAGAAGTCAAAGAATATTTTTTAACTTTTTTCTGTTATTAGAAAAAATTATGTATTTTAATGTATAGAAAAAACTAAAATATTATTTATAAAAATAAAATATATATTGACAGAGAGGAAGGGATTGTGCAATAATACAATTATCAGGTGATAGTAACAATAAAAATATTAATGTTGCACAATAAAATTAAGTGTTGTTATGCTTTTTTTAAGTTAAAACATTTAATAATTGTTATTATTACAGAAAAATATACTATATAATGACTATAGTATACTCTAAAATATTTTACTAAAATTATTAAAAAACTGGATGGGTTTCAAAAAAGGAGGTTAATTATGAAAAAAAAGTTACTTAGTGCACTCTTATGTGTAGCTATGGTTGCAGTCCTTCTGGCTGGCTGCGGCAAATCAACCAAGCAGGCAGCAAACAGCGGAGAAGAAAAAACAGAGGATGTCGCAACAGAAACAGAGCAGGCATCGGGTGAAGAAGCGGAGCAGACAGCGGAAGTAGAAGCACAGGCTGTAACCACAGTAGGGGATCCAGGCGGAACCCATATGGAGTTGTGGTCATTTGTAGAATTACACAATACATATTATGGCAAGCTGGTAGAAAAATGGAATGCAGAGCATCCGGATAAAACCATAGAGGTGACGTTTACTACCTATCCTTATGCTGACATGCATAATAAACTGATCATGTCCTTGCAGACCGGTGAAGGTGCACCGGATATCTGTGACGTAGAAGTCGGACAGTTTCCCAATGTAGTGGCAGGTGTAGATACCTGGCTGTATCCGCTGGATGATGCTGCAGCTCCGTATATGGATACCATGGTGCCTTCACGTATGCAGACCTATATGGGTGCAGACGGACATTACTATGGTGCACCTTTCCATGTAGGTGCTACCGTAATGTATTATAATCTGGCAGCTTTAGAAGCAGTCGGAATTACCCAGGCGGATGTAGATGCTGTAAAGACCTGGGATGACTATACGGCACTCGGCAAGAAGTATATTGAAGCAGTGGGAGAAGAAGGAAAGTATTTTACATCGGTTGATACCGGTGGAACCGACTGGCTGTGGCTGGCTATGGCCCAGTACGGGGAAGATTGGACCGGAGGCTTTGACGGGGAAGCTAATGTCGAACTGCAATCCGTTAAAAACATGCTTAACATGCAGGTAGACTGGTTAAATTCAGGTGTTGCCCAGATATCACCCGACGGTCATGTTGACCTGGAAGCAGGTTTCCAGAATATCCTGGATCATAACATTGTATCCTTTCCAAAAGCAATGTGGTATATGAGCCGTTTTATCAACTATATGCCGGAGGAAAAAGGCAACTGGTATCTGGCACCTTGTCCGGTATTTGAAGAAGGGCAGAACAATTCCGTAGGTATCGGCGGTACCGGTACGGTAGTGACACAGCAGGCAAAAGATAAGGAGCTTGCAGCAGAGTTCCTGTGTTATGCCAAGATGTCAATGGAAGGTGAAAAGCTGAACTGGGAGATGCTGGGATTTGATGTATGTAATAC
>JAEZSL010000141.1 GCA_023443925.1 Bacillota bacterium
AGTCACCGCTGTTAATACCTAGTTTTATAACATCTTCTTTGTTTTTTACGATTTCGTCAATACGGATCTCCATATTTTTTTCACTGCGATCCAAAGTCCTGGCATCATCAAAGGTATGTACGGAAGGGCTTTTTGATAATATGGTTCCGGTATAGGTCCTGCCATCCCTGGTATGTATTTTACAGTAGCTCCCTTCCACACTTTGCATAGTAAATCCGCCTACCTGTGTAAACTTAAGCATACCCTCACCCGTTATGGAACGGACCATGGCACCTAAGGTATCCACATGGGCAGATAAGCCTAACGTATCTTCCTTTATTCCCTTTACTGTTATGACCAGACCGCCCTTTTTACTGGGTTCACAGGCATAGCCCATTCCTTCGGCTTCGCTTTTTACAAAAGCCATGACTTCCTTTGTAAATCCTGACGGACTCGGTATATTAACCAGGGTTTTAATTGTATTAATGATATATTCCAGTGTATTCATAAATAGCATAACTCCCATTCTTTTTATTATGGCAGGCTAAGGTTTTAAAACACCGCCTGCATTATAATTCAATCAGTACGGCTCTGCAGGGAGCGCCGTCGCTGCCGCCTAAATTAATGGGTGCCGCGGAAAGTAAGTAGTTTCCTTCCGGAACTTCGCCTAACCGGACGCCCTCTAAAACCACCACTTCTTTGCCCAGTAATTCCAGATGTACATCTCTTGGGGCTTCAGCCGGTCCTACACTTTGTCCTTCTATTGCAACAAGTTCCAGATTATATTCATTCATCAGCATTGCAAATTCCAGCGTTATTACCACATCACCTTTTAGCAGCAGTCTTTTTTCGCATTTTTCCAGTACACTTTTCATCTTTTCTGTATCCGGCTGGCTGGTAAAAGCCGCTACGGTACAGCTGCCAATACATTTGCTTAAGTCCAGGCCGTCGATGGCTTTGCCGTCTTCGTGGAAATGATATGGGGCATCAATATGGGTTCCGTTGTGGGCACACATATTTAGTATGGTAACATTACAGGGATCACCTTTTTTAATTTCTAATACCCGTTTATAAGTTGGAGGGACATCACCCGGATAAACCACGCTGGTGAACATCTCCTGTGTAATATCGTAAATTTTCATAACCGGTTCCTTTCTGCCGTTTCATTGATTCTATGTTCTGTCTATATTAAAAGGACATATCCAGTTCTACCGGACAGTGATCGCTTCCAAAGGTATCCTTATGGATGATACTGTCCTTAATATTCTCTTTGAGTTTTTCCGATACGACAAAGTAGTCAATCCGCCAGCCCGTATTCCTCTCCCTGGCATGGAACATATAAGACCACCAGGTATAGGCATCGGTAACCTCGGGGTAGAGGTAACGGAAGGAGTCTACAAAACCGCTGTTTAAGAGCTCCGTCATTTTCCCGCGTTCTTCATAAGAGAACCCGGCATTGCCGATGTTGGATTTTGCATTTTTAATATCTATCTCATTATGGGCTACATTTAAATCGCCGCATAAGATAACCGGTTTCATTTCATCTAATTTGATCAGGTAATTACGGAAGTCATCTTCCCATTCCATTCGGTAATCCAGTCTAGCCAGCTCCCTCTGGGCGTTGGGGGTATAACAGGTAACCAGATAAAACTCCTCAAATTCCAGGGTAATCGCCCTGCCTTCGTCATTATGTTTCTCAAGGCCCAAACCATAGGTTACGGAAAGTGGTTCTTTTTTTGTAAACACCAGAGTACCGGAATAACCTTTTTTCACCGCACTGTTCCAATACTGGGTATATCCTGGGAAAAATAATTCAGACTGTTCTCTCTGCATTTTTGTTTCCTGTATGCAGAAAACATCCGCATCCACCTGTTTGAAAAAATCTTCAAAGCCTTTTGAAATACAAGCTCTTAAACCATTTACATTCCATGATACAAATTTCATATCCGCCTCCTGACTGCCTGAATTCTCAGGCCTCTTCCAATAACATTTTCTTTAGTTCCAAAACTGTCTCCACAATATGTCCCGCTCCGGCCTGAGTTAACTCTTCCCTGGTGCCAAAGCCATATAACACGCCAATGGAGTCGATCTGGTTTTCCCGGGCTCCTTTTATGTCATGAAGCCTGTCCCCCACCATAACGATCCGGCTAAGATCGGTTAATTGGTTCTTTTCCAGCGCATACCGGATTACATCACCTTTTTGGGAGCGGGTGCTGTCCATACTGGCACCGCAGACATCATCAAAGTAGCCATCCAGATGAAAATGTTCCAGTATCATCTTTGCAAACTTTTCAGGTTTTGAGGTGGCCATATAAATCTTTTTCCCGGCTTTTATAAGGCTGCAAAGTAAATCCTCTATGCCTTCATATTCATAATTCTGATACATGCCTTTTACAGTAAAGTACTCCCGGTACAATTCGATTCCCCGATCCGCCTCTTCTTCTGTAAAATTCCAGAAATCCATAAAACCATATTTTAACGGCGGCCCGATGTGTTTACATAAAGAATCCAGATCTTCTACTTCAATTCCCATGTGGTGCAGGGCATATTGAATGGATTTAGTAATACCCTCCTTGGGATCGGTAATGGTACCGTCTAAGTCAAATAAAATATATTGTTTCAATAATCCTGTTCCTTTCTGCAAGCAGTTCTACGATTCGTTCCGGTCCTGCATACCGGCCGCAACAGGTTCCTTCTATCAATCGTAAAGACTGCTGTAATCATTCAGTCTTTTTGTAAGCAAGGTAAAAATATCTTCTAAAGACATGTCCTTCGCCCTGTCCACCTGGAGGGTAAAAGGAGCTGTCCGGTTATCTATATTATTCTTTGCAATCCGCTGCTTTAAAGGAGATAATTTATCGGTAAAAAGCTTCTCGTCCTTTGGAATCACCCCGATTAATTTCTGTCCCGCCTGATTCACAATACAAAAGCCCTCAATATCCTGAAAGGGAATATAACCTACGGAACTAACAGAGGAACTGTCTATAATACCGTCAAAGGTAATGGTCAGCAAAGGCTTCCTCTGCAGAGCACGCCCCAAATAAATCAAAAATATAATACTGG
>JAEZSL010000189.1 GCA_023443925.1 Bacillota bacterium
TAGTCATGAAAAATATTGCTCTTGCATATGCTTAATTATAACCGAAAGGAGGAAGGCATATGTTAGAGCAATTTTCGTCACTTGACTTATCAAATCAGATATACGATGTATATAATGATATTAAGGCTAGGACAGGCGGTGACATATACATAGGTGTGGTGGGGCCGGTTAGGACGGGAAAATCTACCTTTATCAAAAGATTTATGGATCTGCTGGTGATTCCGAATATTCAGGATGTTCATAATAAGGAGAGGGCAATCGATGAACTGCCCCAAAGCGCTGCAGGAAAAACCATAATGACCACGGAGCCCAAATTCATACCCAAGGAAGCTGCACAGGTACAGCTTGGAAATAATACTAATGTTAATATACGCCTGATTGATTGCGTAGGATTTATGGTAGAAGGAGCCTCCGGCCACATTGAAAATGAGCAGGAACGTTTAGTTAAAACTCCTTGGTATGACTACGAAATTCCCTTTACCCAGGCAGCAGAAATCGGAACTCAGAAAGTAATTAATGACCATTCCACCATTGGTATTGTTGTAACTACGGATGGCAGTTTCGGCGATCTGCCCAGGGATAATTACATACCGGCAGAAGAAAGAACCATAACGGAATTAAAGAAGCTGAAAAAGCCTTTTATCGTACTTTTAAATACGAATAAACCTTATTCCGAAAGTTCAGCCGAATTAGCAAACGATATATCTGCAAAATACAATGTAACGGTAATGCCGGTTAACTGTGAGCAGTTAAAAAAAGATGACATCAACCATATTATGTCTAATATTGTATCGGTATTCCCGGTATCGGAAATTAATTTCTTCATACCGAAATGGGCTGAAATGCTTCCGGATGATCACTGGCTGAAACAGGATCTAATTGAATCCGTAAAAGAGCTGTTCAAGAAAATCACTTTGATACGGGATGCCAGACCGGATATTCTAGCAACTGACAGTCAGTATGTAAAGAAATTCAATATTGATAAGATTGAAATGGAAAATGGCAAGGTCAAAGTCAATGTAGAATTTGATGATACATATTATTACACCATACTCAGTGATTTAATCGGGGTAACCATCGCAGACGAATACCAGCTGATCAGTACCATCAGAGAGCTTGCCAATATGAAGAATGAATATCAGAAAGTAAGTACTGCCTGCGACCAGGTTCGTGCCAGGGGTTACGGTGTTGTTGCTCCGACAAGGGATGAAATTATGGTAGAAGAACCTGAAATCATGAAACATGGCAATAAATATGGTGTAAAAATAAAGGCAACCGCACCGTCAATCCATATGATCAAAGCTAATATCGAAACGGAAATCGCTCCCATTGTAGGCAGTGAAGAACAGGCTAATGATCTGGTGGCTTATATTAAGAAGAATTCTTCCGAGAATCCCTACGGAATTTGGGATACGAATATTTACGGTAAATCCATTGAACAATTGGTTGATGACGGAATTAATGCCAAGGTAAATAAGCTGACGGATGAAAGCCAGCTCAAACTCCAGGAAACCATGCAGAAAATTATTAATGACAGCAACGGAGGAATTATTTGTATTATAATTTAATCTGATTTATACATTAGGCAGTCCATTAAAGACTGCCTTAATTGTTTTACTGCTTCCGGTGCTATTATCCACCACATTACAATAAAACCATAGCATTTATAAGAGTAAGAGCCTTCACTATTTGTCCGGACAGGCTAATATAAATAAGTTCTATGGATAAATATAAACAAAATATTAAATTTGTACGGTTTTTTACAGTCAAATAATAATCCTATTGATACCTTTTACAAAAAAGAAATGTTGATTCCTGATTCAGAATTTCCTGTATTTTGTCATATTATACCACTTGCTGTCACTGGAAATTCAATTATATGCTTTATTCTACACGTAGCGAATGGAAAATAGGTCGAATTACCTTGTTTTTACGTATTTTTGGAACTAATTATTAAATATTACTACATTGTAAATTATTTCTGACACACAGTTGACAAATTTATGAACAGTTGCTATAATAAGTTAGAAATATATTTAATATATTTGTAACAACTTATTTGTTGCAGGTACATATTAAAGAAATGTTCACAGGAGGAACCCGATGATTCATGTAAATAAAAAGTTTCTGAAGATTTCAACTCTTTGTGTTGCTGGTACTGTTTTAATAATTTTTAATACAAAACACTCAAGTGCTGCTACTGTTTATGGAGAGCAGCCTATTGCGGGAATAACTGTTACCTTAGATAATTATTATAATTCCTGCAGTACAGCAGCAGCTTCAGAAATAACCATAGCCGCGTTGGAATCCAGTGTTGCAGCTTATGATTATAGTAATTTAGGCATTGCTGATGTCGAGAATCACCTAAACATAAGGAAGGGACCCGGTGAAGACGAAAAGATTATTGGTAAACTACCAAAGAATGCAGGGTGTACCATTCTGGATATTGATAAAGATGGATGGGCTAAGATAAAATCCGGTAAGGTTACCGGATATGTTATGAGTTCTTTTTTAATCACTGGAGATAAAGCAGTGAGTCTGGCCAAAAAAGTTGGCAGCCTGATGGCTACGGTTAATACGGAGACATTAAATGTCAGAGCGGATGAAAGTCTTTTATCTGAAGTAATGACCAGTGTACCGATTGAAGAAGAACTGGAAGTTACGGAAGTTAGTACCGACTGGATAAAAGTAAATATTGATAATGATGAAGGTTATGTAGCCAGACAATACATTGATCTGTCCTACTCCTTACAAAAAGCAGTAACAGTTGAAGAACTGCAGGCCGGTGTTTCCGGTGTGAGAGCTGATATGGTTGCATTTGCCAAACAGTTTTTGGGCAATCCATATGTATGGGGCGGTGAAAGCTTAACCTATGGTACAGACTGTTCCGGATTTACCAAAGGAATTTATTCTCACTTTGGTTATTCCCTGCCAAGAGTATCCAGGAGTCAGGCTTCAATCGGTTCTTCCATTAGTTCTTCCCAAATCAGACCCGGTGACCTGGTGTTCTACGGAAGCGGAAGTTATATCAGCCATGTTGCTATGTATATCGGCAGCGGCCAGGTAATTCACGCAAGTAATCCAAGAACCGGTATTAAGATCTCAAATATGTTTTACAGATCTCCAATCAAGATTATTCGTGTCATTAATGATTAATAATGATGAAAACGTAAATTAAATAAAGTATTCGTATTAAAGACTCAGTTTTGAATGAAGCTGAGTCTTTTTGCTGCGTTCGGATTCTGCTAGGGTTAAGACTAAAACTTACAAAGTGAATAGAAGAATCTGGAATAATATTACTAAAAATGGTATACTGGTGATAGTTAATCTGGGTGTAACAAGGAGGGTTCATGTTAAAGATATTTTTAGTGGAAGATGAGATAATTGTAAGAGAAGGAATTAAAAATAATATTAATTGGAATGAAAATGGTTTCCTGTTTTGCGGCGAAGCCAGTGACGGGGAACTGGCTTATCCTATGATACGGAATTTAAGGCCGGATATTGTTATAACTGATATTAAGATGCCTTTTATGGATGGCATTGAACTAAGCCGGTTAATCAAAAAGGAAATGCCTGAAATTAAGATTATATTTTTAAGCGGTTACAGTGAGTTTGAATATGCCAAGGATGCCATCCAAATCGGTATAACAGAGTATTTGTTAAAACCCATTAATAGTACTAATCTATTAAACAGTGTAAAACAGGTAAGAGAAAATATTGAAAAAGAACAGGAAGAAAGAGCAAATCTGAATAAATACAGAAGAGAAATGACGGAGTATATAGCCGAAGAAAAAAGAAAGCTATTTATTGAGATTATACAAGGAACAACCTCCTACCTGGAGATTATGGATAAAAGTAAAAGCCTTAATCTGGAACTTGGAGCTTTAATGTATAACATTATACTGCTTAAAATAAACAGAACTCAAAATAACGATGGTGTGAAACTGCTTCATGATATTACTAAAAAAATAGAACTGTTTCTGGAAGAAAGACCGGAAGTTATAAACTTTGACTGTACGATAGACGGATTATCGCTTTTACTCAAAGGGGATAGCGAAGCGGATATTGAAAAGACTCAGAGTGATTGTGTTAACCGTATGAAGGATATCATGAGTGAATATAAAACCACAGCATATTTTGGGGGGATTGGAAAGCCGGTTAAAAGATTCGGTGAAATACCCTTATCCTATCATGAAGCCAGTAAGGCATTGGCTTACCGCTATATTTGGGATTTCAATGAAATACTAAATAGTAAGGATATAGCTGTGAATAGTATGTCCTTGTCTTCCTCAACGGAACCGGATATGACTAATATTGTACTGCCGGATAAGAAAAGAGTGCTGGAGTTTTTAAAAACCGGTGAGATGGGGGATGTTGTATTTTTTGTGGAGGAATATTTTAAGATAATGGGTAAAGAGGGCAATAAATCCCTTGTATTAAGGCAGTATATACTGATTGACATGTATGTAATTGTTACCGGATATCTGGAAGAATTAGGCTATCAACAAAAAGACATTTTAAGACCTTTTAAAAATATCGGACAGATGAACATGAGTCTGTCGGGATTAGAGGATATCAAAGGATACATAGAAACTATCTTCAGACAGGCAATTAGTATCAGGGATGAGCTTTGGGCTCAAAACATGAATGTTGTAATCCATAAAGCGAAAGAATTTGTGAATTCGAATTACTGTAATGAGGATATCTCTTTAAACCAGGTAGCCTCCAATGTATTCATAAGTTCCAGCCATTTAAGCAGTATTTTCAGCCAGAAAACCGGACAGACCTTCATCAAATATCTAACGGATTTACGTATGAATAAAGCAAAAGAACTGCTAAAGAGTACGAATCTGCGGACATCTGAGGTCGGATATCAGGTAGGGTACAGGGACCCTCATTATTTTTCTTATCTTTTTAAAAAGACACAAAACTGTACACCGAAACAATACAGAAACGGAGAATAACGAAACGTAAGGAGAAGTAGGTTGAAAAATAAAAACTTTTTTCAACATCTTGATTTATATGTGCGCTTAAGCGCACAGATAGGAGTTAGGTTGAAAAATAAAAACTTTTTTCAACATCTTGATTTATTTGTGCGCTTAAGCGCACAGATAGGAGTTAATTTGAAAAAGATAAAAGAATGGCTTGGGGAAATAAGTTTAAGCATCAAAATACGGTTGTATTTTGCTGTTATTATTCTACAGTTCTGTCTGGTGTTTTTTATGCTGTTTACAAATATGGTCCGGTATACGAAGGAATATAACCAAATCGTTCAGAGTGCCACCATTGCCAGTGGTTTTAGTATTGATTTTAAAAAGGATTTTGATTATAAAATGTACCGGATTATTATCGGCAGTGAAGTATTTACGGATGCGTCTCCCCATGAGGATATGAAAGCCGCCCAGGCAGTTGCCACCAAACTGTTAAACGCTGCCAGAACCACCGGTAATAGAGACAGGGCGGAAGGGATTCAAAAGTATTTAAATAACCTGAAAAAGCATGTTGTTAAAATTGAAGAGAATTTAATAGAAACCGGCCATTATGATGAGAATATCTCAATTCTTGAAAATGATATAAGGGTTCTGACCTCTTTAATTCAGGATACGGTTTTAGAATACATATACTACGATACCATGGAAATGGAAACGGTAAGGCAGGAAATGGGTAACCAGACTATGGAGACCGTAGAAATCAGTATTATTATGATTATTATTATGGTTTTGGGTGCTTTTGTTTTCTCTGTAATTATATCCGGCAGTATCTCAAAACCCATCCGGCTATTGAGTAATATTACAAAACAAGTGGCAAAAGGTGATTTGAGCGTCCGCTCCGATATAAAAAGCGGAGCGGAGGTAAAAATTCTGAGTGAGTCCTTAAATATCATGATTGAAAAATTAAGTAATCTCATTGAAACCGTTAAGGTAGAACAAAATAACTTAAGGGATGCCGAATTAAAATTATTGCAGGCCCAGATTAACCCGCATTTTTTATATAATACACTGGATGCAATTATGTGGCTGGCGGAGGCGGATAAAAAGCAGGAAGTGATTGCAATGGTTGGTTCCTTATCAGATTATTTCAGAACCTCCTTAAGTAAGGGCAACGATTTAATTACTTTGGAGGAAGAGCTTCAACATATCAAAAGCTACCTGGAGATACAGCAATTTCGATATAAGGATATCTTAGACTATAATATTTACATACCTCCTGAGCTGAATCATTACAGAATACCTAAGATCACCCTGCAGCCCCTGGTTGAGAATGCTTTATACCATGGAATAAAAAATAAAAGGGGGAAAGGTAATATCAATATAGGCGGAAAAATAGCAGAAGAGAATATAATTCTGTTTGTTCGTGATAATGGTATGGGTATGAAGAGCGAAAGGGTCCGGCAGATCATGTGCGATCTGAAAGAAAAAGCCGACCGTCAGGATACACAATTTTATGGTTTATTTAATGTTAATGAGAGGCTACAATTATATTATGGGAAAAATTATGGACTGAATATAACCAGTATATATACAGAAGGAACTACCGTTGAGGTATATATTCCCTATTGCTGATTTTGAAAAACGAACCATTATAATAAAAAAAACAAACCATCATAATAAAAAACGAACCATTACAATAAAAAAACAAACCATTACAATAAAAAAACAAACTTTCCCGGCAGTCATTAAAAAAATCACAATTTATTCCAAATATAATGAATTGAATCTAAAGCCCATTATTATAAAATATTTACTGTAATAAATAAATTTTAAGGAGGAGCGTATTTTGAAAGTAATGAAAAAAGTATTTACACTTTTATTAGCCGGTATTCTGGCTATGTCACTATGGGGTTGTGGCACTTCATCAAAAGTAACCACCAACAATGAGGTTGCCAATGAAGTGAGTGATGAGGGCAAGAGCGGTGAAAGTAAGGATATACTCGTAGTAGGTTATGCACAGGTAGGAGCAGAATCCGACTGGAGAACAGCGAATACGGTTTCTTTTCAGAGTACCTTTGTAGAAAAAAACGGTTATAAGCTTATATTCGATGATGCACAGCAAAAACAGGAAAATCAGATTAAAGCAATTCGTAATTTTATTCAACAGGATGTTGACTACATAGTTTTAGCACCGGTTGTGGAAACCGGCTGGGAAACCGTACTTGGTGAAGCAAAAGAAGCCGGTATCCCGGTGATTCTTTCTGACAGAATGATTGATGTATCCGATGATACGCTTTATACCTGCTGGGTAGGCGGTAACTTTATTAAAGAAGGCGAGGATGCGGTAGCCTGGCTGGCTGAATATTTAGAAAAAGAAGGCCGTAAAGATGAAGAAATTAATATTGTTACTTTACAGGGTACCATAGGTTCTTCCGCACAGGTTGGACGTACGGACGGCGTGGAAGGTAAACTCTCCGAGCATCCTAACTGGAAGATGTTAGACAGACAGACCGGCGAATTTACACAGTCAAAAGGTCAGGAAGTTATGGAATCTTTCTTAAAATCCTATAGTGATATCGATGTGGTTATAGCAGAAAATGATAATATGGCGTTTGGAGCCATTGATGCAATTAAAGCAGCCGGCAAAGTTCCGGGCAAAGATATTATCATTGTTTCTTTTGATGCGGTTCGTGCTGCCTTTGAATCTATGATTGCAGGAGATATGAATGTTTCCGTAGAATGTAATCCGCTTCATGGACCTCGTGTTGCTGAAATCATTCAGAAATTAGAAGCAGGAGAAACCGTGGATAAAGTTCAATATGTAGATGAAGGCGTATTCCCGGCGGAAACAGCAGCAGATATAATTGATTCCCGTGCTTATTAAGTAAAAATGTAAAATAAGTTAAGGTGCCATAAACCTCCATAATATGATAGCGGAAAAGATAAGCAGGAAAATCATATTGGATTTATGGCACCTTAACTATTAGAATACAGCAGGATAAGAGTGTTAACTTGTCGATGGAATTAAGGAGGTGACCTGGTGGAAGATAAAGATAGAGTCATACTTTCCATGAAGAATATTTATAAACATTTTCCCGGTGTAACTGCTTTGTCAAATGTAGATTTTACTTTAAGGTCAGGTGAAATCCATGCTCTTATGGGTGAAAACGGTGCGGGTAAATCTACTTTAATAAAGATTTTAACAGGAGTTGAGGAATTTGAGTCGGGAGAAATCCGTATAAAAGGGCAGGATCATCCTATTATTAACAAGTCTCCCACAGAGGCTTTAAAAAACGGAATCAGTACCGTGTACCAGGAGGTTAATTTGTGTTCAAACCTATCCGTTGCGGAAAATATTTTTATTGGACGGGAAATTATGAAACACGGAAGAATCGACTGGAGAACGATTCACACAAAGGCCAGAGAGATTCTTAAAAAATTAAACATTCATATTGATGTTACGAAACCGCTGGGCAATTACTCCGTCGCCCTGCAGCAAATGGTTGCCATTGCAAGAGCCGTTGATATCTCCGCAAAAGTATTGATACTGGATGAACCTACTTCAAGTCTTGATGAGATGGAAGTGGTTAAATTATTTGAGGTAATGAGAAAGTTAAGAGAGGAAGGCCTTGGAATTATATTTGTCACCCATTTCTTAGAGCAGGTTTACGAGGTAAGTGATAAAATAACTGTTCTTCGAAATGGCGGTCTTGTTGGCGAATATGAAACAAAAGCACTTCCCAGAGTACAGCTGGTTGCGAAAATGTTAGGTAAAGACTTTGACGATCTTGCCGAGATTAAGAATGAAGAAGAATTACACAAAGATAAACAGAAGGAAGAAAAACTAATTGAAGCGACAGATTTAGGCCACATAGGAACCATAAAACCTTTTGGAGTAACCATTCATAAAGGTGAAGTAATCGGGTTGTCCGGACTTTTAGGTTCAGGCAGGTCGGAGCTTGCACGTACCCTTTATGGTGCGGATAAGCCAGACATTGGAGAACTTAAAATAAAGGGGAAAAAAGTCAGTTTTAGTGCGCCTATTGATGCAATGAAATCCGGTATGGCATATTTACCGGAAAACAGAATTGCTGAGGGGATTATTTCAGACCTCTCTGTCCGGGAGAATATTATTATCGCTTTACAAGCCAGAAAAGGCATGTTCCATCTCCTGACCGGAAAAGAACAGGAAGAATTCACAGACCGGTTTATTGATATACTGCAGATAAAAACCAGTGACAGGGAAGTGCCGGTTAAGCAGTTAAGCGGGGGAAACCAGCAGAAGGTCATACTGGGCAGGTGGTTACTTACAAATCCGGATTTCATGATACTGGATGAACCCACCAGGGGAATTGATGTTGGCACAAAAACAGAAATTCTCAAATTAGTGTTGCAATTTGCAAGGGACGGGAAATCGATTATGTTTATTTCATCCGAAATTGAAGAAATGCTCCGGGTTTGCAGCAGAATGGCAGTCATGAAGGATGGTGAGAAAATAGGTGAATTAGAGGGGGATAAATTAAACCAGACTGAAATTATGAAAGCCATTGCCAGCGGAGAGAAGCAGACGAAGAGAGAAGAAGCCGGAATGAATAATAAAAAGAAGGAAGAGGAGGACGAATAATATGAATCATAAAAGTATATGGAAAAAAATAACTGGTTACAAACTTTTTTTACCTTTTCTTTGTCTTTTTATTGTTTTAGTAATCAATCTGATCAGGACGCCCTCTTTCTTTGAAATAACCATAAAGAACGGTGTACTGTACGGTTATATTATTGATATTATAAACCGTTCCAGCGAGTTAATTATACTGGCGGTGGGTATGACACTTGTGGTAGCAGCTTCAGGAGGTACCGATATCTCCGTAGGTGCGGTAAGTGCCTTATCCGGTGCGGTTTGTGTGTATGCACTGGTAGGGGTAGGCGGTGAAAATTACCGCATTCCCTATGCATTCTCTATAATCCTGGGTATTATGGCAGGCGGGCTGTGCGGTGCCTGGAACGGCTTTTTAGTAGCGAAACTAAAGATACAGCCTATGGTTGCGACTTTAATCTTATTTACCGCCGGAAGGGGCATCGCACAGGTACTGACACAAGGTTTTATACTATATGTAAGAAAAGAAGAATTTAAGTTTCTTGGGAATTTTATTCCGGGAGTACCTTTACCAACGCCCATATTTATTGCAGCATTTCTGGTACTTTTAACCGTAATTATATTGAAAAAAACAGCTCTTGGGCTCTATATACAAACGGTAGGTATTAATGGCAGAGCGGCCAGATTAGTCGGACTGAATTCCTCTCTCATTCAGTTTCTTACCTATACCTTCTGTGGTCTTTGTGCGGGAATCTCCGGCATGATAATAACCTCCAGGGTGTATTCCAGCGATGCCAATAATGCGGGACTTAATCTGGAACTGGATGCAATTTTAGCCGTTGCAATCGGCGGCAACAGTCTGTCCGGAGGAAAATTTTCCTTAATGGGCAGTGTAATCGGTGCAATTACCATACAGGCTTTAACCACTTCTCTTTATGCTATGAAAGTTACTGCCGACCAGCTTCCGGTTTACAAAGCTGTGGTTGTGGTAATCATAGTAGCCTTACAGTCAAAGGAATTAAAAAGAATCCTTTTCAGGGGAAGAATACAACAAAGTAAAAGAACATTGGAGAAAGGGGTATAGGCATGATATCTGGTAGGTGCAAAATATGAGAAGAGCAAATAAAATCGATGCCAATGTTTTTCTTTTAGTTATTACCATTGTATTGTTTTTGGCTATGTACATAATTGGAATTATTGTATTCCATGATAAGAATTTCGGAAGACTTCAGGTGTTCCTGAACTTGTTTATCAGTAATGCCGGATTAATCGTGGCTGCCGCCGGCATGACGGCGGTGTTGATTACCGGAGGAATCGATATCTCCATCGGATCTGTTGTGGCGATGACTTGTATGCTCTTAGCCTGGATGATGGAGAAGAAGGGAATCGGTGCGGTACCTGCAATCATCATCGTATTATTTATTGGTATAGTATTCGGTTTTGTACAAGGGTGGCTTATATCCTATCTAAAGATACAACCCTTTATTGTAACACTTGCCGGAATGTTCTTTGCAAGGGGAATGACGGCAGTTATCAGCACTGAGATGATAACGATAAAGAATGAGGCATTTTTAGCAATGGCGAATGGTAAGCTTTATTTACCTTTCGGAGGTGTTGTAAATAAGAAGGGGGTATTGGTACAGCCCTACATTTACCCCAGTGTTATTATAGCAATCATAATATTGGTTATCATGTATTTACTGCTTAAGTATACTAAATTCGGCAGGAGTATCTATGCTGTGGGCGGCAATGAACAATCCGCACTGTTAATGGGCTTAAACGTAAGAAGAACTAAATTATTGGTTTATATTATGAATGGATTTCTTGCAGCACTTGCCGGATTTGTATTTTGTTTAAATACCAGCGGCGGCTTTGTGGAGCAGGCCAAAGGTTTTGAAATGGAAGCCATTGCTTCGGCGGTTATAGGAGGCACCTTACTGACAGGCGGTGTAGGTAATGTGATTGGAAGTTTATTTGGGGTAATGATTAAGGGAACCATTGAAACTTTTATAACCTTTCAGGGAACCTTATCTTCCTGGTGGACAAAAATAGTAATTGCCGCATTACTTTGCTTTTTTATTGTTTTGCAAAGTGTATTCCTTTCTGCCAGAAAGAAGCTGCAAAAGGGTGAATAATTCTATATGAAAATGAAATGATATGAGTTATGAATGGAAATATAATATAAGGTAAAATGTGAAAAATACCGTAATTGTTTGATAAAAAACAAATACGGTATTTTTTATATCCAACGAGGAAATTTCGTCCTATAAGACAAAAAACCTCCGGAGTAAAACCTACCTCCAACCAGAAAGGATCGCACCGTGGCGGTATAGAATGCTGCAGCCGATCCGCTGCTTAAACATTGAGTTATCTTTATGTAAATTAAGTACTCTTGGATTACTTATTTATTTAGATGTAATTTGACATCTACTTCTGAAATAACTATAATAAAGTAAAGTTTTAAAATAACAGGAAAGATGAAAGAACACGGTGAGGTACTGCATGGAATTAGTAATAGCGATTGTGGTCATAATTGCGGCATTTTTTGCGAAAGCAATCTATGATAAAAAGAAGTACTATGAGAAGACATTGGCACAATTAAAAAAATCCTGGGGAAAGATACCCGAACAGGAATATACCCACGAGGAATTTAAATCCTTAACGAAATTCTATCAATCCATAAAAGATCCGGAGCATGATATCGATGATATTACCTGGAACGATATTGATATGGATGAAATATTTATGTTAATGAACAATACCGGCAGTGCAATTGGTGAGGAATATCTTTATTCAATACTTCGTAAGGTTAAATTTGAAAAAGAAGAGCTGGAAGAAAGAAACCGTTTGATTGAATTTTTTTCTACCCAGACAGAGAAAAGACTGAAATTGCAGATGGCTTTAAAGAATATTGGTAAATTAAAAAGTATCTCCGTCTATGAATACATTAACAGACTGGATCATGTAGAGGAGAAAAGCAGCTTACCCCATATTATAATGATCGCTGGATTGCTGCTCTCTATTATCTATGTTCCATTTAATCCGGCTGTAGGAGTAATTATTACGGTAGGCTTTATTGCTAATAATATTATTCAGTATTACCGCAGAAAAGCTCAGATAGAGATTTATTTTAGTGTTTGTCTTTATGTAGTCCGGTTACTGGCTCGTTCTAAGGAGATCATTAAGTTAGAACTGCCTGAAATCAAGCAATATACGGATCAGCTGGATAAATCCATTCTAAGTTTTAGCAGTTTTTTAAAGGGTTCCAACATGCTTGGAAGTAAAAATCCGAATGGTGATATTTTAGATGTATTTGCCGATTATGGTAAAATGTTATTTCATTTTGATTTAATAAAATTTAACTCCATGTTGTCTGTATTTAAGAAGAACAGAGAAGCCTTAAATGAAATTTTCCATACTATCGGACTCTTAGACAGCATGATTGCGGCAGCATCCTTTCGTGAGATGATGGATTATTACGCGATTCCCGAGTTGGAAAAATCGAAAGCTCCCTATCTAGAGGTAGAGGAATTATATCATCCCATGATTGAGAAACCGGTTACCAGTTCAATAAAGGAAAACAGATGCGTTGTGATAACTGGTTCAAATGCATCCGGCAAATCTACTTTTATTAAGACTGTAGCAATCAATGCAATATTATCCCAGACCATATATACCTCCTTAAGTAAAAAATATAAGGCCTGCTTTTTTCAAATTGCATCTTCCATGGCACTGCAGGACAATATTTTCAGCAAGGAAAGTTATTATATTGTTGAAATTAAATCTCTTAAGAGAATCCTTGACCGTCTGGATAAAAATGTACCTACGTTATGCTTTGTAGATGAAGTATTAAGGGGTACCAATACCCTGGAAAGAATTGCAGCCTCCTCACAGATTTTATATAATTTCTCGAAGGTAAATGCCTTGTGCTTTGCAGCGACCCATGATATTGAATTGACTCATATACTGGAAAATTATTATTCCAATTACCACTTCCAGGAACAAGTGGTGGATAACAATATTCTATTTGATTATAAGCTATATGCCGGAAGAGCGGTATCTAAAAATGCCATAAAGCTGTTAGGGATCATTGGATATTCCGATGACATTATTCAAAGTGCCTCCGACAGCGCCAATCATTTTCTTACGGAAGGAACCTGGGAGGTATTGGAGTAGAAACTTAATTTATTTAAGCGTTTTAGATATAATCGTAATCGCAGCAGACCAGACACTTGTTTGGTTTGTGTAATTGTACCGCTGTCATTGCCAGAAGTAGTATTATACCAACAATAGCAGCGAATATGATAGGTATTGATAAGAGGAAAGGGGTTAACATGTTAAGAAATGAGATAACAGAAGCAATTGGAATTACCTGTCCTGGTAAAATGCCTCATATTGAATACAGACTGCTGGAATCTGTAAAGGAAAGTGGATATACAAGACATTTAATAGAGTATGATTCCTGCGAAGATAAAGTGATTGCTTTTCTTTTGCTGCCGGATATACTTGACAATAATCCCGCAATTCTTATCAATCATCAACACAATAGTGAACGTCATTTAGGAAAGAGCGAAGTTTGCGGATTAACTGGAAATCCCCTGCAAGCTTTCGGTCCTGCTTTGGCGAAAAAAGGATTCGTTGTATTGGCTCCTGATTCGATCTGTTTTGAAGAAAGACGCAAGAATGCACAAGGAACAGAACCTCTTTCAGCCGATGGAGACTTTTTACAGCATTATAACGAAATGTGTTACCGTATCATAAAAGGTGACAACCTGATGAAAAAAGTGCTGAATGATGCGATAAATGGGATTACCTTACTTTCCGGGCTTACTTATGTAGATAACAAAAATATTGGCACGCTTGGGCATTCCTATGGCGGCAATACTGTTTTATTTCTTTCTGCCCTTGATGAACGAATCGCCTACAGCTGTGCAAGCGGCAGCGCTTGTACGTATGAAAACCGCATGTTAAACGATGTAGGTATTGAGATGGCGAGTGTAATTCCGAACTTTCATAGCAAATATGATATCTTCGATTTGGTATCCTGTATTGCACCAAGACGGCTTCTTATTGTTTCTGCAGAGGATGATAAATATTCAAGAGATGCGGATTATATTGTTGAAAAAGCCAGCCCGGCTTATGCAGAGCTTAATGCTTTAAAGCACCTGTACCACAAGAGATATCCAGGTGGTCATGGATTGACGAAAGAAAGATTCGATTTTATGATTGAATGGCTCAATTCAAAAACTTGAAGCTTTTCATCGGGTAGAAAACCCCGGTTCAGGTCGTGTTCTTCAAAAATCAGGCTTATTCCATACTGATAATGTTTTGCGCTATTCACAGCTGCCCAAAGCTCCTGATGGTTATATTTGCTATGCAATTATTAATTAGCAATTTATATAAATTTTTCTAAGTGATTTGCTTTTTGACTATTGACTTTCTATAGCTGGTATTCTTACCAAATTCCTAATTTAAGACAAAAAAACTACCAACTATATTGATAATTGGTAGTTTATAAATTCATTTAATTTTTGATACAGACCTTAATATCATAGATAATATGAAACATAAAATACTAGGAACTAAAAAAAACAATCCATGAATCCAATAATAAACAGATAACGGCGTAGAAGCATACGGTGAAGAATTAGTATAATAATCATAACGCAGATATACTAATCCTCCTATAAAAATTATCATCAATATAGCACTTATTATTAATAGGATCTTTGCAAAAATAGATTTTACCACCGTTTTCTCCTTTGCTGTTCCAGATTCTAATTTAATCTTACTACATTTTCTACCAACTATCAAGATTCAGTTTTCAAAGTACTTAATTAACTAAATCCTAAAAAAGAGAGTTTTTTTATATTAATGTTGCTTTTATATGACATTACATCTTTGGACTGAAAGTTGTTATTGTATATACACTATTATACTTTATACACCTTTTACATAAAAGCTCCAAATGTAAGATATACTGCATTAGTAAGATACACTTCATTTGCAAGATACACTACATTTGTAAGATACACTGCTTTGCAAGGTAATCTGCTTTTAAATCGTATCCTGCTATTATGTTGGTAAGCTGCATTAAGATAGCAAACTCTACATTAGTTGATTTGTACGTATACCGCTTTTAAGCAGGCTATTTGTTATTTGGAAAGAATATGGAAAAGCTCTGTTGCGGATCTAATATCAGCAGGGTATAATATGAACCTAAAGGTAATGAAGGGTTATTAGACGGCATTCGTATGATTACTATAAAACATGAGGCTAATAATTCATTTATCTTTGGTATTTTATAGATACCTGTTATTTATAAAATTCTGCTCGCAAGACAATAGAACGATCATGCATAAAAAAGGAGACAGATAAAAAATGATAAGAAAGGACAGGAGAAAAAAGATGTTCATTATTTGTTTGGGTGTGCTGCTGCTTATTTTGTTTTTCTATTGGCAGAATAATGATATCGTAATAACAAAGTCCGTATATTCTGCTTCGGGAGTACCAAAAGCTTTTGATGGGTTTAAAATTTTACAGATTTCAGATTTGCATAATAAAGAATTTGGTAAAAATCAGAGTGAATTAATAAAACATACGAAAAAGCTGCAGCCGGATATTATAGTGGTAACGGGAGATTTAATAGACAGCCACCGAACCGATCTTGCTGTTTCTATGGAATATATCAGCCAGGCAGTTAAGCTTGCACCAGTTTATTATGTTACCGGAAATCATGAAAAAAGAAGTGAACTGTATACAACGTTAGAAAAGCAATTGCTTAATGCAGGAGTCAATCTGTTAGACAACCGTTCGATATTATTGGAGAGAAACCAGGAGGCCATAGCACTTGCAGGAATGGGAGATCCCTATCTTTTACCCAGAGAATATGGAAGAGATGCCATCCTGGAGGATATCCTAAGCTCAGTTTCCAGTGAAGTACCAGCTGGATTTAAGATATTATTATCACACCGTCCGGAACTAATTGATCTCTATGCCAAACACGGGTTTGATCTGGTCTTTAGCGGTCATGCCCATGGCGGCCAATTCAGGCTTCCGGGTTTCGGAGGGGTTATCGCTCCGGATCAGGGCTTATTTCCAAAATACACAAGCGGTGTAATCAAAAAGAATCAAACATCGATGTATGTTAGCCGTGGCCTCGGTAACAGTGTAATACCGGTAAGAATCTTTAACCGGCCTGAGCTGGTGGTTGTGACTCTTAAACATGAAGAGTAAATTGGAAAATATTCTTAAAAAGATTCAAAAATTCATACAAAACCTATTGACAAAGAGATTTATTGACTGTATACTATCAAAAAAGAGAAATACATAGAATTCATATTTGATTAGTAGGAATAGTTAAGCTTGTGTGTAAGAGGTGATTGTAGGTGGAGGATTGGAAGGGCAGTAATAATAAAAAGAATACGGTCAATGAAAAAGACATACAAAAGATTATTGAATTTATTGAGACCATACAGTTTGGATCAATAATGCTTATCATTCAGGACGGAAAAATCGTCCAGATCGAAAAAAATGAAAAGGTAAGAATTAAGTAAAACTAAGTTGACTAGTTAACTAGAGGCTTTGGAAAGCACGAAAAGTGTATTCCAAAGCTTTTTTTGCTTATTAAAGCTATAACTTTTGATGTTTTGCTAGAGTAAGAGTTCATGTCTGAAAGGAGGCAGTGACATTAATATTAATTACCAGTTAAGAAGAAAGGAACAAAAAATGGCAGCTTCGGAAGAAAAAATAAAAGAATACTTAAAAATGAACCAGACAATCATTTTAGCCACCGCAGATAAGGATGGAGTTCCGGATATACGGACACTTGGAGGATATGGTCTGTCGGATTACATAATATATTTTTCAACTTTAAAAACAAGCAATAAGGTTAAGCAGATTGAAAACAAGAAAGAAGTGGCTGTATTTATACAGCATGAAAATCAGTTTATCTCAAAATTTTTTAATGTTACCATCTATGGAGAAGCAGTATTATTGCAAGAAGAATCGGAATATGACAACGGCAAAACCCTTATTTTATCCAGAAGGCCGTCTCTTAAAATTTGTAAGGATACCCACAATATATATAAAGTAATACCTAAAAAATTAAAGGTGCTGGATTATAGCCAACAAAATCTTAAGGAGAGGATATCAATCCTTGAGTTTTAAGACAGAACCTTTCAAAACAGGCTGAAGAGGGGGAGCTCTAAGAATATTATCGAAGAATCAGTTCAAAGTTATCGTTAATAAAGGCTTTGTCACTAAAGCTTGAATACAATCGTTTGACCTGAGAAGGAGAATAAAGCATGGCAAAAATTAAGCAAATTGCAATCTATGGGAAAGGAGGCATCGGAAAGTCAACAACGACATCCAACATAAGTGCCGCATTATCAAAACTCGGATACAAAGTTATGCAGTTTGGCTGTGATCCAAAGAGTGATTCTACCAATACTTTAAGAGATGGGGAGTATATTCCCACGGTACTTGATACGTTGCGGGAAAAGAATACGGTAAAGGCAAGAGAGGTAATATTTGAAGGTTTTAACGGGATATACTGTGTGGAAGCCGGAGGCCCGGCACCCGGTGTGGGCTGTGCCGGCCGGGGAATTATTACGGCGGTCCAGTTATTTAAACAGCAGAATGTATTTGAAGACCTTGGTATCGATATTGTAATTTACGATGTGTTAGGCGATGTTGTCTGCGGCGGTTTTGCAGTACCGATCAGGGAAGGTATCGCAGAGCATGTATTTACAGTTTCCTCGGCTGACTTTATGAGTGTTTATGCTTCTAATAACTTATTTAAAGGGATACAAAGATATTCCAATAACGGCGGAGCACTACTGGGCGGCATTATAGCCAATTCCATTAATCAGCCCTATTCCAAAAATATAATAGACGATTTTGCAGAACGTACCCAAACACAAATAATGCAGTATGTTCCGCGTTCGGTCACGGTTACCCAAAGTGAGCTAAGGGGTAAAACCACCATCGAAGCAGCGCCTGATTCAACCCAGGCCGCCATCTATACCGAACTGGCCAAGAGAATTGCCGCTCATGAAAAGTCCACCGTACCGGCACCTTTAGATACGGCTGACCTGCGTAAATGGGCCTCCGATTGGGGAAATGAGCTTTTGGAGCTGGAAAGCGGAGTGGTAGTTGGCGGGCTCCAGGCAGGAATTTAATAATATAAAGATAAAAAACAGTGTGAAAATAGAAGTGATAGGAAGAGGGGGATCATAGAATGGACACGGACACATTTAAAAATCAGGTAGTAAATCTGAAAAATCTAAAAGAGTTTGAATTGCTCATTAATTACCTGGCAGTACCCAGGTATGGATCTATTACTATTGTGATTCATGACGGGAAAGTGGTGCAGATCGAAAAAAATGAAAAATACAGGATTTAAAAGCAGCAGGTTGACCAGTCCTCTGGAGGCCGGGTTGAAAACATAAGTAGTGCATAATACTTAAATTTCAGCCTGGCTTTTTTGTATCCAGCAGCAGGTAAATTATGTAAAAATTTGAAAGCCCAGAAAAAGCAATAGGATGGAGTTTATTATGGAAATTAAAAGATAAAAGAAATTTTATTATGAAAATAGAAAAGTTATAAAAAATATAATTGAAGTTATGTTAAATTAATTCAGACCGGAATGGCGGCAAAATGTTAAATTAATTCAGATCAGAATGGCGGAAAGTGGTATTTGTAATTTAAATGGCATGTAAAAAGTTAACAGAATAAAGTTGATAACGAAGTTGAATGTGAAGGGAGGATTTGTTTTGGCAGAATTTATTGATCGTGCAAAATTTTCTTGTGCTCTTGGAGGAGCACTGACAACAATTGCGGGAATCCCGGGAGTAGTACCCATAGTTCATGCTTCAGGCGGCTGTGCGGCAGCCTTGTCGGGAACCTATAACCTGGCAGCAGGTTACCGGGGAACGGGTTACTGCGGCGGAGCCATGATACCGACTACAAATATATCGGAAAATAACATCGTTTTCGGCGGGGAGGAACGGCTTACCGAACAAATAGAAAATTCTTTAGAAATTCTGGATGCCGACTTGTTTGTGGTCGTAACCGGATGTCAGGTAGAAATCATAGGGGACGATGCGGTAAGCGTAGCCGGCAGATACCGGGACAAAAACGTAATCGGTGCCAGTACACCGGGGTTTTCCGGCAACACTTTTAAAGGTTATGATGCTGTCTTGAATACCATCATAAAAGAGGTAATAGAACTTTCTCCGGAAAAGGATGAAAATACGGTAAATCTGTTGGGTACGGTACCGGGGCATGATGTATTTTACCGGGGTAATCTGGATGAAATAAAAAGGCTGCTGGGTTTAATCGGGGTGAAGACAGGTACTTTTTTTGGAACCGGTGAGAGTGTGGACTCCATCCGTCAGTATGGGAAAGCGTCCTTAAATATCCTGTTTTCCGAACAGGCCGGTCTAAAACCCTGCGAGACCTTTAAAGAACTGCATAACATTCCTTATATTACGGCGGATTTACCGGTTGGCCCCTCCGGCACGGAAGAATTTCTAATCCGGGTCGGCAATGAATTAAATATCAGTCCCTATATTATTAATAATGTCATCGAAGAAGAAAAAAAGAATTATTATTCCTATCTGGAACGAATTGTTGATATTTATTCGGACATTGATTTTCAAAGATATGCCATTGTTGTTGCAGACAGTTATTATGCCTTTGCTCTTACCAGGTTTTTAGCCAATGATTTAGGGTGGGTTCCTCATCTGACCTCCATAAATGATATTCGTACCGGGGAGGAGCAGCATGCTTATCTGGCTAAATTTAGTGGGTTGACCTCAGAAACCAGACCCAAAGTAATATTTGAGGAAAATGCCGGAGCTCTGGTAAAAGAAATCAGAAACAGCTGGCCTTATCCTTCGAATGAAAAATATTATGATGCCCTGGGTCCGGCCTTTGTAATAGGCAGCGGGATAGAGCGGAATCTGGCGGAAAAAATCGGTGCCGGCTTTTTAGCCGTAGCATTTCCGGTCAGCAACCGGGTGGTGTTAAATAAAGGATATGCTGGTTTTAAAGGCGGCCTGACACTGGTGGAAGATTTAATAACCCAGTTAGTTGCGGCACGGTAACAGAGAGAGGAGATCTGAAATGGCAAATTCCAATTACGTTGAAAGTTTAACTTATCAGTTTTTAAAGGCGGCAGCACCGCCGACCCGTGAAGAAAGAATCGGTGCCTGTCATGCCTTCTGTGGTTCCTGCAGACAGCTAAAGGACGGTCTGCAAAGCGGCTGTGCACAGCTGCAGGACCGGAAGTTTTCCCAAAGCGGCGGCTGTCAGCTGACCCTGGCCGTTGGGATCGTAAGCAGTTTATCCAATGTGGTGATGATTATCCATTCCCCTCTGGGGTGCTGCTCCAATTTCGTTGGCACCGGAGGCCTGCGTAAAACCATGAGGGCTTCAAAAGGCAAACCAGAGGAGGAGTTTGTATGGCTCCATACCAATCTGGATGAGCTGGATGTTGTACAGGGAGGTACGGATAAATTAAGAAAGGCAATTCTCTATGCCGAAAAGGAATACCATCCGGAAGCCATCATCATTGCCAACGGCTGTGTACCCGGTATAATCGGTGATGATATTGATTCCCTGGTAAATACCCTGCAGGAAAGGGTTTCTGCCAGATTAGTACCGGTTCACTGTGAAGGGTTTAAAAGTAAATTTGTAGCCTCCGGGTATGATTCTGCTTATCATGGAGTTTTACGGTATCTGCTGGAACCGGCGAAAAAGTATGAAAGCATCATACCAAGGGAAGAGAGTGCTGCACTGGATCAGGTTAAAATAAGCCGCACCGTTAATATTTTTAATGTGGGCTCCAACAGTTACGGGGACGAAGCTGAATTATCTAGACTTGTCCGTGCTTTGGGATTGATACCAAAGGTTCTGCCTCTGCATGCATCTTTAGAGGAGCTGGCCCATATGGGGGAAGCGGCTTTAAACGTCAGTATCTGTGCCCCCCACGATGATTATCTGCTGGGACATTTGAAAGAACGATTTGGAACGGATTACCTCATTGATACCCTGCCGATTGGTATCCGAAATACCAATCAGTGGATTCGTCTCATTGCCGGGCGTTTTCATCTGGAGGAGGAAGCGGAAAAACTCATACGTTTTGAAAATGCTCAGCTGCTGGAAGCATTGGAACCCCTTAAGCATGTTTTAGAGGGAAAAAGCATTTTTGTTGGAGGGGGAGAAACCAGAATCTTAACAACTGCGGAATTTTTTGCTTCTCTTGGCATGAATCTGGTAGGTGTCAAAGCCCATAATGTTGACCGGTTTGTAGAAAATATTCTGGATGACCTGGATAACCAGGAATTAATCATTGAAGTAGCGGCGGGACAGCCGGCAGAGGAATTAAATCTTTTAAAAAGGTTAAAGCCGGATCTGTACATCGGCCATATGAATGCCAATGGCTGGGTTACAAAACTTGGGATACCAAATCTTCCGTTATTCGGCCAGACCCTTAATTATATGGGATATTCCGGTGCCTTCGAACTGGCCAGAAAGGCGGTTAAAATATTAAAGAACACCAATTTTGTCAGGAATATCTCTGCTAATGTAAAACTGCCATTAAGCGAGGCCTGGTATGCAAGAGATCCAAAAGAAAACATTAAGGAGCTTGATATTTATTAACGGGATTATTGATTTTTGCAGCCGGTGGTTCCGGATGCTATAAAAACAGGGAGCTCCAGTTGCTGTTTTAAGCGGATGGTAGCTTGTATTATCCAGAACCAGTAACAGGAATTTTAAGAAGCGAATCAATTACGGAAAAGAGGGAAAGATGAGCAGAATCGTTGAGAATTTAACAGAATTAATCGGTGACACACCCATATTAAAGCCACTGGCATTTTCAAAACTGGCTAAAATCAGGGAATCCGAACTGCTTTTTAAATTGGAGTATTTTAATCCTTTGGGCAGTGTAAAAGACCGGATTGCTTATTCTATGATAAACGACGCGGAGGAAAAGGGTTTGTTAAGCAAAGACAGTGTCCTTATTGAACCCTCCAGCGGTAATACCGGGGTAGGCCTGGCTTTTGTAGCAGCTGCCAAAGGATATAGACTGATTATAACCATGCCGGATTCCATGAGTATCGAAAGACGCAGTCTGTTAACGGCACTTGGTGCGGAGCTGGTTTTGACACCGGGGAGCCTTGGAATGAAGGGAGCCATACGAAAAGCGGAAGAACTAAATATACAAGTACCGAATAGTCTGATTTTACAGCAGTTTAATAATGGTGCGAATCCGGAGATACATAGGAAAACCACCGGGCCGGAGATCTGGGAGGCTACCGGTGGGAAAATTGATATTCTGGTGGCGGGAGTTGGAACCGGCGGAACCATAACCGGAGCCGGAAGTTACTTAAAAGAGAGAAAAAAGGAGCTTCAGGTTATAGCGGTGGAACCCACAGCTTCCCCGGTACTCTCAGGGGGTAATCCGGGACCTCACAAAATTCAGGGAATCGGCGCGGGCTTTGTTCCTAAAGTATTAAAACTGGATGTGGTAGATGAAATATACAAAGTGCGAAACGAAGAAGCCATAGATACCTCCAGAGTTCTGGCACGGGAGGAAGGCTTACTGGTGGGTATCTCTTCGGGAGCAGCCGCTTTTGCAGCCGCTAAGATAGCAAACCGGACGGAAAACAGGAACAAAGTAATACTGGCAATCTTGCCGGATACGGGGGAACGTTATTTATCCACGGAATTATTTAATTCGGTGCCGGAAGAAAAAAGCAGATTGTGGTATAGGTGAGGGAAGTTTATGAAATATCGTATTGCCATCGGAAGCAGGGACAGAATTAATGTAACAGAGCATTTCGGACAGTGCAGCCGGTTTTATATTATTGAGATAGACCAGGAGAATGACCGGATAATTCCGGTGGAAGAAAGAGAAACCGGAAGCAATAACCAATGCGGAAATCATCAGGAGGAACGGATCCGGGAAAAGATTGAGGCCTTAATGGATTGCCGGATTATTCTGGTGAAGCAAATCGGAGGTCAGTCCGAGAAACTGTTAAACCATTATGGTATCATCTCTCTGCAATATAATGGGCTGATAGAAGATGCCCTTAAGAAAATAATAAAATTTTATAAAAAGCAATTACTTGTACGGGAGGAGTAATTTTATGGCCAAAGACTTAAAGGATACACATAAAACAGGTTTTGGGTTTGACTACCGGTCCGCCATTCCTGTTATTGCATTAACCATAACCTTGTTGACGGATATCTGCATACCCAACAGTCAGGAAGCAAAATACCGGGAACTTACCAATTTTCAAAGCATACTGTTTTTCTCCCTGGCAGTATCCGTAGTTTTATTGGTGCTGGCTTTATTCCGGGAAAACTTCCGAGAGAAATATTCGCATAAAGGCTGGTTTGTGGGAGGATTTATACTGTTTTTTAATGTGCTGAACATAGTAACGGTTAAATTTCTTTTATTGCCTCAGATTTATTTTCCAAGCTTAAACCGTGTTCTGAATGTTTATATAGAAGACCGATTGTTTTTACTGACTTGTCTTGGAAGTTCTTTCAGTCTGCTGGTTGAGGGCTTGGTTTTTGGAACCGCAGCCGGTGTGTTTACGGGAATACTGGTTGGCTGGAGCTTAAACTGGAATTATTGGATTTATCCGATTATCCGGATTCTTGGGCCTATACCTTCTTCTACCTGGATACCACTTGCATTGGTACTGTTCCCTACACCACGCTGGGCGGCTGTGTTTTTGATTGCTTTTGGTGTATGGTTCCAGATTACCATATTGACCAGTTCGGGAATTCAGAGCGTGAAGAAAACTTATTTTGAAGTTTCCTCAACACTTGGTGCCACCAATCTTCAGAATCTGTTTCGTATTGCCATACCGGATGCTCTGCCTTCTATTTTTCTGGGTTTTTTTAATGCCACCTGCAGCTCCTTTGTTGCGTTAATGGCGGCAGAAATGCTGGGGGTGAAAGCCGGAATCGGGTGGTATATCAACTGGCAGAAAGAAATGATATCCTATCCCAATGTATATGCAGCTTTAATTCTCATAGCCTTATTCTGCTATCTCTTTATTACCTTGCAGTTTAAGGTACGGGACAGACTGCTGGGCTGGCAGAAGGGAGTTATCAAATGGTAATTACAGAACTTGCAAAACCACAGGAAGGGATCGGCAGTATTTCGGCCAAAGATATAAGCAAAGAGTTTATACGTCCGGATGGCGGAAAAACGGTTGCAATCAATCATCTGAAGGCAGATATTAAAGCAGGGGAATTCGTCTGTTTGATCGGACCCTCCGGATGCGGTAAATCCACTTTATTAAGGCTGATTGCCGGCCTTGACCGGCCTGATTCCGGTGAGCTCAGCCTGGATGGCCAGCTTATTAAAGGACCGGGCTATGAAAGAGGTCTGGTATTTCAGGATCCAACTTTATTTCCGTGGCTGAATATTTATGACAATGTTGCCTATGGTTTAAAAATCCGGCATGTCTACAATAAGCATAAGCAGGATGTGAATGACTTCCTTGGACTGGTAGGCCTTGAAGGCTTTGAAAAATCCTATCCGCACCAACTTTCCGGCGGAATGGCACAAAGAGCCAGTTTGGCCAGAGCACTGGTAAATAATCCGAAGGTGCTTTTACTGGATGAACCTTTAGGAGCCCTGGATGCCTTTACAAGAATGAATATGCAGGATGAGATTTTACGTATCTGGAAAGAGAGAGGTACTACCATGCTTATGGTAACCCATGACGTGGATGAGGCTATTTATTTAAGCGACCGTATCTTTGTCATGACGCCAAGACCCGCAAAGATCGAAGAAATTATAGAGGTAACCATAGGCCGGGGTGAAAATCAGGGCAGGCAAAGAGACAGCAGCGATTTTTTAAACCTGCGTTCTAAGATATTGCAGATACTGGATTTTACAGGTAAATCCCAGCCTCCGGAATATTATTTGTAGGAGTGGGTTATTAAAGAACCGGACTTAGTTAAACGGCAAGTAAAGATTTATAAAAAATGAAATGAAAAATGAAATGATGAGCGGGATATCAAAATAAAGACATAGCATTGAACTGTGAAAATAGAAGATATTACATTGAAGTGTGAAATAAAAGGCATTTTCACATTTTATTTGGGCGGTGCTGCAAGCAGGCTTGTGGTTTGCAATGGTTTTAATATGAATTATGAAGTTCATAATTCTAACAGAAAATTGAAAGAAGCTGATATTAACAGATCAAAAAAACGAAAAAGGGAAGGATTATGCTATGAAAAAATTAAGAAAATATATTTCATTACTAAGTATTATTACCGTAATGGCTATAATTTTGGCTGCCTGCGGTTCTAAGGCAGAAGAGAGTGCTGGAAAACAGGCTGTTACGGAGGATACCAAAGCTGCGGAGGCTATCACTTCAACAACCGGTGAGACCAAGGAGACTGCTGAGAACAAAACTGCGGAACAGACAACAGAGGAAGCTGCTGATTCTTCAGAAACGGCTGAAGCAAAGGCGGTAAGTGCGGAGGATAAAAAACCAATTAAAATTTTATACGGTGCCGGGTTGTGCGGCATACCGCTGCATCTTGCCAAGCAGCTTCAGTTTTATGAAGCGGAAGG
>JAEZSL010000204.1 GCA_023443925.1 Bacillota bacterium
TTAGGAGAAGATGTGGCAACAAGCCTTGGGGTAAATTATAATAAAATTGTAATTCTTGGCACGGGTCTTATTTCGGCAGCCGTTGGTATTGTTGCGGCTGTAATTGGAAATCTGCCGTTTTTAGGCTTAATTGTTCCCAATATTGTTTCCATGTATCGGGGGGATGATCTTAAGAGCAATTTGCCCTGGGTATGCGTGCTGGGAATGGGAGCAATCACTCTTTGTGACATTATTTCCCGTACACTTATCATGCCTTTTGAAGTCCCTGTCTCTTTAATCCTTGGAACTGTGGGTGCGGTTATCTTTATCGTGATTTTATTGAAACAAAGGAAGTTATGATGAGCGAAATTATATATAATAATAAAAATACCGGGATGAAACCCGGAGTTGATAATAGAAAAAGATCGGCCAAAGCGTTTCGTTCCAGGAAAGAGGAGACGCGTTATTGGATATTACTGATAACACTTTTTGCTTTAGGTTCTCTTGCCACCTATGGGCTTTTGGTTTATAACAATCCGGTTCCCATGGATTCTCCCTCCTTTGTCCCCATTGTGAAACGGAGGCTGACCGCCATTATTGCGATGATCATTGCTGCTGTTTGCCAGAGCTTAGCGACCGTTGCATTCCAGTCCAGTACCAATAACCGGATTCTCACGCCTTCGCTTTTAGGGTTTGAGGCACTTTACTCCACCATACATACCAGTACTATGTTCTTTTTTGGTGCTGGTGTATTTATAAAATTCAGAGGGGTTGGACCGTTTCTGTTTCAGGTGGCGATCATGGTTATTATGTGTTTAATCCTTTATGGCTGGCTGCTATCCGGAAAGTATGGTAATTTACAGCTTATGCTTTTGGTGGGAATTATCATTGGAACCGGGCTTAAGTCGGTATCCTCCTTTATGAGAAAGCTTCTGGCACCGTCCGAGTTCGATGTGCTGCAGGCAAGATTATTTGGTTCTGTTAATAATGCAGATGCGGAGTATTTTCCGGTAGCCATACCGATAGTTATCATTACTGCCATATTGCTTCTTGCTTATTCAAAAAAATTAAATGTACTGTCCCTTGGAAAAGGTACCAGCACTTCTCTTGGGGTTCATCATAAGTCTGGGGTCATATATACTCTTGTATTAGTTTCTGTTCTGATGTCTATTTCAACCTCACTGGTAGGCCCCCTTACGTTCTTCGGATTTTTAGTTGCTACCATGACATATCAGGCAGTGCCGACCTATGATCATCGATATGTTTTCCCAATGGCTCTTGCCATAGGCTTTTTGGTTTTAACTGGCTCATACTTTTTTATGTATCATGTATTCAGAGCCCAGGGGGTTGTTTCTATCATCATTGAATTGTTTGGTGGAATTACATTTTTAGTAGTCATGCTAAGAAAGGGAACGTTATGATTGAGATTCTTAATGTTGAAAAAAAGTATTCAGATAAAGTAAAAATAGGACCTTTAAATATTCAAATACCAAAAGCTGGTCTTACTTCCTTAATTGGGCCAAATGGCGCTGGAAAATCTACCGCGCTGTTAATGATTGGCAGACTTTTGAATCTGGATGAAGGCCAGATCAAGGTGGCAAATATGAATGTTTCAGAATCCAAATCAGGGGACCTGGCAAAAATACTCACGATTCTACGGCAGGAAAATCATTTTGTGACCAGACTGACGGTGAGACAGCTGGCGGGCTTTGGGCGCTTTCCTTATTCCAAAGGGAGATTAACAAAGGAAGATGAATCAATCATCTCCAAATATATTGATTTTTTGGATTTGGGTGATTTAGAGAACCGGTATTTAGACGAGCTTTCCGGAGGTCAAAGGCAAAGAGCTTATGTGGCAATGGTTTTATGCCAGGAGACGGAATACGTGCTTCTTGATGAGCCTTTGAACAATTTAGATGTTGCGAGGTCCGTACAGATGATGAAGCATTTAAGACATGCTGCCAATGAATTTGGACGAACCATTCTGACCGTGATTCATGACATCAATTTTGCGGCCCAGTATTCAGATCGGATTTGTGCCATGAAAAACGGACAAATTGCCGCTTTTGGAACTGTGAAGGATATTATGAAGCCGGAGCTTCTGACAGATATCTTTGAAACAGACATAAATATTATGGAGGGACCTCACGGGCCAATCGCAATTTATTAATTCTGTCAAGTTAAGATGTCAGGTTTCACCCCACTGCTTACGTAAATACTCTTTTGAATTTAACGGCTTGTTCTTAAATATAGGAACAAGCCATTTTTTTGTATTTTTATGTCCGAAATTGTCGAGAACAAGCCATCAATATGTCTAGTTGTATAGACAACTTAATAAAAATACTTAAAATGTTAAAAAATGTATTGACAAAACATTGATGAAATTATATATTTGTTTTATAACTGAATTTGGTAAAATTAACCATAAAAATGAACGATAAAAAAGATATTATAACAAATGTCACATGCAATATCTGCTATAATTCGACAAAACATGTCGAATCAAACAAAATACATATTTGCAATATGTGCAAATTGTATATACTAAAATGTAATTATTAGGAGGGTATGAAATGATGAAACGAAGAGTACTTGGAGTCATGCTTAG
>JAEZSL010000218.1 GCA_023443925.1 Bacillota bacterium
AGGAAGGAAACTACCTGTCCTTACAAATGCCTAATACAGTCAACGGAGCAGGAGAAAATTATTTATATACGGCTTTAAATCACCTTCAATCCGTACAAAGTAAAAACCAGGGATCCAACACGGTAAATGTCGTTCTGGAAAGAACCCAAGCAGCAGATTACACGGTTTCCGAATCAAATAATACCTATCTGATCACTTTTAATAATTCAGCTCCCGATGCCAATACGGAATACTCCCTAAATATCAAAGTACCGCAGGAAGTATTTTATTCGGAAATCACGAACGAGGATCGTTATTACAAAAATCAGATTGTTATAAGAATTCCCGGCGACTACAGAGATTTTTACAACAGTAATCCCTTAAGTTCAGCAAACAGTGTTGTAAAAAACGTATCTGTAGGATATATCAATTCGATGACGGAAATTACCATTACTACTACAAAACTGCAAGGATATAAATTATATGATTTAAACGGTACGGTAGGTGTTGTTCTTGGTAATCCAAAAGATATTTATAAAAACATTGTTGTACTGGACGCAGGCCACGGTGGTACTGACCCCGGTGCCATGCGTAAGTTAAACGGAGTTACCATCAATGAAAAAGACTTAAACTTTAAAATCATGTATGAGCTGACCCAAAAGTATTTTAACGCGGAAGATTCAGAAATCAAAGCCTACTATTCCAGATATAATGATACAAAAGTTGATTTATATGCAAGAGCAGATTTTACAAAAACGGTAGGAGCGGATTTATTTGTAAGCCTTCATATGAATGCCAACAACAGCTCCTCTCCGAAAGGCACTGAAATCTATTATACCGGTTCCAATAAAAATACTTCGTGCAATGGTCTGAACAGTAAGATACTTGCCAATATGTTCCTGAATTCCCTGCCTGCAAAAGTGGGTACCGATAAGAGATATATTGCAGATAAGAGCCTTGCTGTATGCCGTACCAATACAGTACCGGCAGTTCTGGTGGAATTAGGTTTTATGTCCAATCCAAGTGATCTTGCCTTAATGGTGCAACCGGATTTTCAGGAAAGTACAGCCGAAGCGATCTACGAAACATTATGTGAAGTATTTAGTGCTTATCCGACTGGTAGATAAGTAATAAAAGCCTGTCATCCAAGATCAGATAACATTTATTTCCGTAAATGGATTTGATTTGAATGACAGGTTTTTTGGGGTTAAAGAGGGAAAATTATATTAAATATATATAAGGAGCGAATAGAATGAGCCAAGTTAAGAGGGGATTGCATTTATGCTTCTGGAAGGGTTTAGACAAATGATAAGGAAAACAAAATTAAAATGGATGTTCGGTTTTATGGTATTTTTACTGTCCGGCATCATTCTGTGGGGAACGGTTCAGGTTCAGGCGGCACAGGACAAAAAAGCTCCGGTGTTAACTGTGGAAGCAGAAAAAGGAACTGCCGGTAAGAACGTAAAGGTTAAAGTAAAGGTTACAGATGCCTCCGGAATTAAAGCAGTGAAATGGGATTCAGGCAGCAGGACAATTGATTATTTTAAAAAGTCCGGAAAGCTGGTGAAATTAAATTCCCAAAACAACTATACGATTACCATTTCTTCCAAGGGAACCTATACTTTTTATGCGCTTGATAATGCAGGTAACGCTGTTGTAGAGAAAATTACTATATCCAATATCGATACAACAAAGCCTGCTCTGAAAATAACCAAAAGTACACAGAGCATTACGAAAGAAAATGTTACACTTAGCTTTACGATCGGTGATAAAGGTTTAGGCGTAAAAAGCCTTAGATATCTTACCGGCACAAAAACCGCTGCCGATTTTACCGAAGCGGCTAAAAACATTCCATTAAACAGTACCAAGGTTACAAAAGATATCTATGATTTTATGTACAGCGGAAAATTAACGGTTAAAAACAATAACACTTTTACCTTTTTACTGGAGGATGCTGCCGGGAATACTGTTTTAAAAACAGTTACCGTGGATAATATTGATAAAATATCACCGGCTGCCGTTTCAACCCTCAATACCGATAAACCGACTAAAAATCCCGTAACCGTGAACCTGACCGTAACCGATAACCTGTCAGGTGTGAAGGAAGCAAAATACCTGGCCGGAGCCAGAACTGCCGCAGATTTTGCCGCTGCAGCCGCAGCACCGGTGGTAATCAGCCTGGACAGCGAAGGGAAGGGAAGCTTTATAGTAAGTACGAATAACAAATATACGGTGTTAGTGGAAGACAATGCAGGTAATTTGTCCCTGCTGACCATGGAAGTAACTAATATTGATACGGTGAAACCGGTACTTACATTGGATTATTCCGTAATAAATCAAAAAGCAACGGTTACCTATATTGCAAAAGATGACCGTTCCGGTATTTCCAGCGTTCAATATTTAAAAGGGAAAGTAACCGATGCCGGTTCCGACAAATGGAAGTCTTCCGGTAAAGACGTTACAAAAGACGGTAAATTTACCGTTACCTCCTCCGGCGATTACAGCGTTCTGGCAAAGGATGGAGCCGGTAATGAGACAATACAGGTAATTAAAGTGGATCTGGAATTCCGGGCGGTATGGATTTCTTATCTGGAATATATGAATTACGGAAAAAACGGATTTACAGAAGCAAGCTTTCAATCGGCCATTAACAAAATGTTTGACAACGTAGTAAAATTAAATATGAACGCGGTTGTTGTTCATGTCAGACCTTTTGGAGATGCTATGTATAATTCCAGTTATTTCCCCTGGTCAAAATATGCATCCGGAACCCAGGGTGTAGATCCAGGATTTGATCCGTTGGCATATATGGTGAAAGCCGCCCATGACAGAGGTCTTCAAATCCATGCATGGCTGAATCCATACCGCGTCACCACCGCAAGTACGGATTATACGAAGCTGTCTACGGATAATCCGGCCAGAGTATGGTACGATGATAAGGATAAATCCAATGATCGTAACGTATTATCCTTTGGCGGAAACTTATATTACAATCCGGCTTCCAAAGAAGTCCAGTCGCTAATTACAAACGGCATTACAGAAATTGTTCAGAATTATGATGTAGACGGAATCCATTTTGATGACTATTTTTACCCGTCCTTAGGCAGTAACTATGCAAATAATTTTGATGTTACAGAATATAAGGCCTATGCAGCTGAGACAAAAGCAGCCGGCAAAACATCCTTATCCATTGCTGACTGGAGAAGAAATAATGTAAATACTCTAGTTAAGAATATATATTCCTCAATTAAGAATATCAATTCCGATGTTCAGTTTGGTATCAGCCCCGGCGGATTTTATGATTCCCTGACCAGTAACATGGGTTACTATGTGGATTATAAAACATGGCTGTCTTCTAACAATTATATTGATTACATCTGTCCGCAGATATATTGGACTTTTAGTAACAAAAGCTATCCTTTTGACAAGACTTTGGATAAATGGCTATCTTTTAGGACCAGTTCCACTGTTAAAATGTATGTCGGAATAGCGACCTACAGAGCAGGTTCTACTCTGGAACCGGACTGGAAAAACAATACGAATGAATTAAAGGAACAGGTGGAATACGCAAGAAACAGCGGAAAAGTAGATGGATATGTATTCTTCCGCTACGATTTCTTCTACAACAAAACCACAAAACCGGGTGTGGACAAATTACTGGCTATCTTAAAATAAGATCAGGTTTCAATTGACTTATTTTTAAAGAAAGCATATTATTAAAGCATAATACATATTTAATTTAATTAACAATTAATACATAGCATGGGAATGCTGCAGAATTTAATGTGTCACCAATATTCAGCTGGGAAGAGCCAGCAAGGGGCAGATTTGCAGCATTCCCGTGTGTTTTTTTTGAAGTAACTAGTTTTTTAGAAGTAACTATTACTAGTCATAATGATAATATAGTATCGCTGTAATCAACTATCTGAATGAAATATTAAATTATTAAATTTAAACATGTAAAAAAAACAATTATAAAATCAATTATGCGTATGTACATACTAAACAGAATTTAAGAGGTGAATTTATGGAGATAACAGTAAGAAAAATGCATTCAGAGGACTGGGGTAGGGTGGCAGCTATCTATCAGGAGGGGATTGATACCCGTATTGCTACTTTTCAGACGGAAGTACCATCCTATGAGCAATGGGACAGTGGCCATTTAAAAGAATGCAGACTTGTAGCCTGTCAGAGCAATAAAGTAATTGGCTGGGTTGCTTTAAGCAGTGTAAGCAGCCGGTGTGTCTATCGCGGAGTTGCAGAGGTCAGTATCTACATAGACAAAAATTTCAGAGGAAAATCGGCAGGTAGTTTATTGCTGGAGCAGGTTATAAAGGAATCGGAAGACCTTGGATTCTGGACACTGCAATCTGGTATATTTGAAGAAAATGTCCCCAGTATACGGCTTCATGAAAAACATGGTTTTCGGGTTATCGGCTATCGTGAAAAGATTGGAAAAACAAATGATGGGGAATGGAAAAATACCTGCTTGCTGGAAAGACGGAGTAAGCGTGTTTATTAGGTTTCTATGGCTTAGAAATCAGCAAATGAAAGTGTACGTAGTAATTTAATAATTGAATAAGATTATATGTAAGTAATCTAATATTTGAGTACTATTCCTGGATTTATGTCTTAATGGCATAAATCTTTTTTATTGCATCGGTAATAACATAAAACTCCCATTCAATAGTATGCCATCCGGAAACACATGACGTTCACAAGGAAGATTGTCACTGTCGTAACAGAGCATTAGTGCAAGCGTCTGGTAAGGAGACTCTTTCTTATGGTTTGAGATTCGAGTATTTAAAGGCCATTTTGTGAATCAGAATAAATTCGAGAAATGTTGTATTATCAAATTAAAAAATATGGAAATATATGTTATTATTTATTTGACATCACAGGTCTATTATGATAGACTCTAAATATAAGGTCTATTGTAATAGACTCAATTGCTAGCCTTTTATAGCAGATCTTATATAAATTATTAACAGGAGGTCTTTAATGGATGAGTATAAGCTATATGAAGCGGAGTTCAAGTTTATGGATATCATATGGAAACACGAACCAGTTAATTCCACGGAATTAGCAAAGCTATGTTTTCAGTTGCTTGGTTGGAAAAAATCCACTACTTATACTATGATTAAAAAACTTTCGGAAAGGGGTATGTTAATCAGCCAAAACGCAACCGTGACAGCTTTGATCCGCAGAGAACAGGTTCAAAAATATGAAAGTGAAATATTAATGGAAAAAGCTTTTGACAACAACCTTCCTGCATTTTTAGCGGCATTTCTGAAGGACAGAAAAATATCAAAACAGGAAGCTGAAGACATTAAGAAAATGATTGAGGAGGCTTCAAAATGAATGAATTTTTTGTTAATGTATTGCAAATGAGTTTAACTGCCGGCTATGTTATCATAGCAATCCTGTTAATCCGCCTGCTGCTAAAAAAAGTACCTAAAATTTTCTCTTATGCGCTGTGGATTCTTGTCTTGTTTCGGCTGTTATGCCCTATAACCCTGGAAAGCTCATTAAGCTTACTCCCTAAATCCACAGTTACTTCAACTGAATTTTTTATTAATAATCAGATTTTTACAGAGAAGGATCTTAGTGGCATTAACAATAACAACTTGAATCCAGTAACGGATTCGAAAGAAAATAATAAGATCTTGCCTGATGACACTATAGCAAATAAAGAAAATACTATTACCGTAAAATCAGAAAATTCCTTAAACCTGATGAATATTGGAACCATTATATGGCTGTTCGGAATGTTTTTATTAGCCGTACATGCAGTCTATCATTATATTGTGTTAAAGAATAAATTGCGGACTGCAACGAGGATAAAGGATAATATCTATACCAGTGACCGGATAACAACACCTTTTGTTCTTGGTTTCCTATGGCCCAGAATTTACATACCGGGGTTTCTTAGTGACAAAGAAATGGATTATATTTTACTTCATGAGCAAAAACATATTAAACGCCGTGACCATTGGATTAAATTAGTATCTTTCGCTGCGCTGGTTCTCCACTGGTTTAACCCCCTTGTCTGGATTGCATACCATCTAATGATAAAAGATATGGAGATGTCCTGTGATGAAAGCGTTATGAAACAGGCAGTAAATGACAGGAGAGATATCCGAACCGATTATTCCGTATCTATGCTGAACCTTTCGGTAAGACAGAGTGGCTTATACAGTCCTATGGCATTTGGGGAAACCAATGTTAAATCTAGGATCAAAAACGTTCTTAATTATAAAAAGCCTGGATTCTGGGCAATTATAATTGCAATTGCAGCGGTTATTACAGCAGGTATCTGTCTGATTACAAATCCGCTTAGTAAAGATGAAGAGGTTGTATCAAATAAAATAAGTTCACCTCCTGCAGCTTACGAAAAAGTTGCAGTGGGCTTTGAAAACAGTCGAAATTCGGATGATATCAAAGCTAAGAACCTGAAAAATACTAATAATAAGCAGGATAATATAAATACAAGCATTAAATTAAAGGATAAGCTGCCAGATGTGTTTATTTCCAGGCATCCACCAGTTGCAGACTATACCGGCATCTTCGGGAAGAGGAGTGAATTACCGGAATATAACAATTTTGCATATGATATTCGCAGTACGGATCTATCCGATGCAGATCTGACCGATGATTATGATAAATTGCTGAATACTACTTTTGATAGTAAAACCATCTGGCCAGACCAGATGCCGGAAGGATTTGATCCGGATGATATCATGGAAGTATACAAAAATCCGGGGTTAAATGTAAGAAGTCTTCATGCACAAGGTATTACCGGTAAAGGTGTAGGTATCGGTATCATCGATCAGACACTACTAGTCGATCATAAAGAGTATGCCGACCGGGTTAGATACTATTCAGAAAGCTCCAGTGTCAGTAACCAGGAAGCTGCTATGCACGGAGCTGCCGTAGCGTCTATAGCAGTGGGTAAATCAGTCGGTGTAGCACCAGGTGCCGACCTTTACTACATCGCAGCAGATTTTTATAAAGCTCAGACAGATATGGGAGTTGTTACCGAAGCCATTCATGAATTACTAGACCTAAACAAAACCCTTCCCCAAGAAAACCGAATTCGGGTTATATCCATATCCTGGGGAATGGATACGGATGATACGGTAAGCGGTTATGCTGCATTACATGAGGCGTATCAAAAAGCAAAGGATGAGGGAGTGTTTATTATTAACACCTCCATATTTACAAGGGAAGACATAGCATATTTTGGATTGGAAAAAATACCTTTGTCAGATCCGGATGATTGTAACAGTTATACCGTCAGTAAATACTCCTCAGAGAATACTTACTATAAAATCAGTGCGCCTATGGATTTTATGTGTGTAGCTGCTCCGAACGGTGTCGATGATTATGTGGTATACCGTAATGGAGGTTTGAGCTGGACTACCCCTTACATAGCCGGTTTATTTGCTCTTACCTGTCAGGTGGACCCGGATATCACTCCGGAAGAATTTTGGAAATATGCGGATAAAACCGGAAGAAGCAGCCATGGCACTTACCAGGGGAAAATCTATCAGGCTAATTATATTGTAGATCCGGTGGCTATTATTAATCATTATAAAAATTAAGAATAAAGTTATTATTAATAAAAAAGCCTTGAAACTTTGAAATAATACATCCATCGTATCGTCCGCTTTGTCAACTTTCCTTTATTATGACAAGGACGGTCAAGAAAATATCTCTGTGATGTTGTATTCTTAATTTATCGGAGGTATCACAGTATGGTTAAAGAAGAATCGGCATATATGGTTCAAAAAGTGCAGGATTATATTGAACAGAATATCACAAAACCTATTACCATGAAGCAGCTTTCCCGGGAAGCGGGTTATTCTCCCTGGTATCTGGCCAGAACCTTTAAGGAGGTAACCGGTAAGGGGTTATTTGAATATATCCGTTTAAGGAGGCTTACCCAGGCTGCGCTTATTCTTAGAGACGGGAACAAAAAAGTGATAGATGTTGCACTGGATTTTGTTTTTGACAGTCAGGAGGGTTTTACCAGAGCTTTTTCCAGGGAGTTTGGAATCGCACCTGGCAGATATAAATCCAAAACGCCTCCTATAAAACTGTTCTTGCCGAAAAAAGCATATGATACCTACCGTGCCCTTCATAAAACCAAAAACCGAAAGGAAAGGATGGAGAATATGACTAAGTCGATATTTGTACAGATAATTGAACGACCGGAGAGAAAATGCCTTTTAAAAAGAGGAAAGAAAGCAGAAGATTATTTTGAGTACTGCGAAGAAGTTGGATGTGAGATCTGGGATGTGTTAACCAGTGTGAAGGAAGCACTTTATGAACCGGTGGGTCTTTGGCTGCCCAAACATTTAATTACAAAAAATACATCCATGTATGTACAGGGTGTGGAACTGCCATTGGATTATGACAAAGAGATTCCGGATGGTTATGAAATTATAGTTTTACCGCCCTGTACCATGATGATTTTCCAGGGTGAGCCATATCAGGATGAAGACTTTGAATATGAAGTCACTGAAGTTATGAAACATGCCGATAAGTTTAACCCGGAGATCTACGGATATCAATGGGCACCGGAGCAGGCTCCCCGTTTTCAGCTGATGCCTATGGGGTACCGAGGCTATATTGAAGCCAGACCGGTAGAAAAATGTAATGTGTAAATCGGCTCAGAACTGAAGCAGCAGAGATGGGTTACTATATCATTATTGGGTTATGTAATTAGATAGGCTAAATAATAAATACTAGTCGTGTACTTGCCTGTAGAGCAGCTGCAAATTGATGATTATTTACTGTTATTAATTTTCAGCTGCTAATTTTATTTATAAGAAATAATATAAAATAATAGCTAAGATAATTAGCCAGCAGCAAAACAAAATCCATGAAATGCTGTCAGGGCCGGGAATTTCAGCCTTTATAGCATTTCATGGATTTTAAATAAACTTTAGGTTTAAATCAATCAATCTCTGACTTAAAACCATTACTTAATATTACTGAAATTCCTTCATATAACTACCATGTGCGGCAATCAGTTCATCGCACATATTTCTGATATCTTCAATATTGAGTTCAGCTGCCGTATGAGGATCCAGCATTGCTGCCTGATAAATGTGTTCGCGGTTTCTTGTAACCCAGGCTTCGATGGTCAAAAGCTGAGCATTGATATTTGTCATATTCATTGCTGCTAATTGTACCGGAAGTCTTCCGACATGACAAGGATTAATACCTCTTGCATCCACCAGACAGGGAACTTCCACACAGGCATCTGCCGGAAGATTGTCAATCAGTCCGGTATTCAGAACATTACCGCCGATTTTATATGGAGTATTTGTAACAACTGCTTCCATAATATATGAGGCATATTCATGGGATCTTTCATGCGTCATATCTCCATTATTAAGGATACGTGTTTTTTCTTCCTCCCAGTCAGCGATCTGACGGATACATCTTCTGGGATATTCATCTAGAGGGATGTTAAACTGCTCAATCATTTCCGGATATTTGGATTTAATAAAAAATGCATTATATTCGGCATTGTGTTCACTGGATTCCGTACAATAATAACCCAGATTACGTATGTATTCATAACGAACCATATCATTATGTTTCTGTTCTGCATTCTTTTGAGCTGCACGTTTCTTAATTTCCGGGTATAAGTCATTGCCTTCTTTATCCTTGATCTCCAGCAGCCAGCCCATATGGTTGATTCCTGCAATCAGTTCCCTGCGTCCCTCTAACTTGTCTTCCATATCAAGACCCTTTAATAATCCTTCAGAGCATACCTGAACACTGTGGCAGAGACCGATTGTCTGGATTTTGGTATAACGCTGCATATAGCCGGTCAAGATTGACATTGGATTGGTATAATTTAAAAAGAGTGTATCCGGGCAAACCTCTTCCATATCTTTTGCAAACTCTTCCAGAACCGGTAGAGTACGAAGTCCTCTCATGATACCGCCAATACCCAAGGTATCTGCAATGGTCTGTTTTAAGCCAAATTTTTTGGGAATCTCAAAATCGGTTATCGTACAAGGATCGTAACCGCCCACCTGGATAGCATTAACAACAAAGGTAGCGTTCCTTAATGCATCCTTACGGTTTTCCACTCCCAGATAAGTCTTTATTACTGCGCGGCTGTTATTTACGTTTTTGTTGATTGCTTCCAGAATTATTTTAGAATCCTCTAGTCTTTGTTTATCAATGTCATACAGTGCAATCTCACTTTCACAAAGTGCGGGTGAGCACATGCAATCGCCCAGAACATTTCTTGCAAATATGGTACTGCCGGCACCTAAAAATGCTATTTTAATCATATAGTTCCTCCAATTCTGCTTGTCATAATGATAAAGCCATTATATAATTAAGTGGCAGGTATGTCTTTTATATTTGTTTCTTTTTATTTATTATTTTGTTGAATTTTATTATATCTAATTTGAGTAATGAAGGAAGTTTTAAAGCTTTTTTTCGAACAACAGGAGGAAGTAAAAGCGCACTTATTCTGTAACTTAAAAAGTAAGTTAAAGGAGGAACGAGATGAAACCTGTTTTGAAAAGACCGGTTAATGTAAATTATTGCGGCAGAGAAAAATGTAAATCCGGTCATTTTTTCGGACCGGCTATCCGTCCCCATTATTTAATCCATTTTATTTTAAATGGCAAAGGAAGCTATCTGGTAGGTAAAAAAACATACCAGGTGAAAAAGGGAGAGGCCTTTTTGATTTTACCCAATGAAATTACATATTATGAAGCGGATAAAGAGGATCCCTGGGAATATGCCTGGGTTGCCTTCGACGGAGAAGAAGCGGACGATTTATTGCATTCAGCCGGATTTTCGGAAAACAATCTTGTCTGTTCCATTCACAATCTGGAAGCCTGCGGTTTATATCTGGAAAAAATGGAGGAAAGATTCCAGAATTCCGGTTATCATGAATACGAACTCATCGGATTATTTTATCTGCTGTATGCAACAATTGTAAAATCCGAAACCGACACAAGAAAAGCACCGGAAATGATTTATCTGGATAAGGCATTGGCTTATATAAGACAGAATTACAGCTATGATATAAATGTAACGGATATTGCCAGGTATATTGGTATAGACCGGACTTATCTCTTTAAAATTTTTAAGAAATATAAAAATACGCCGGTTAAAAGCTATTTATTGGAATACCGTATATTAAAAGCAAAAGACATGATTCACAATACCGGATATAATATGACTGAGATAGCATTATCCTGCGGCTTTAACGATCTGCCTTCCTTTTGCAGAGTCTTCCGGCAAATGGAGGGTACGACACCAACCGGATACCGAAATCAAGTATTGGAAAAAGGATATCAACCATTGAAAGCCTTTGGAATTTCCAGTGATAAGGGACAATAAAAGGCGGCATTTTCAAATGATAAGGTTCAGAAGAAGACTGGTAATTTCAAACACCGGCAATTTTAAAATACGGCAATTTTAAATACGGCAATTTTAAAATACGGCAATTTCAAAAATAACTTGACCTGGAGTTAACTAAAAGTGCTAAACTATCAGTACAAGAATATGATAGAAAGATTGGAAGGCGGCAGTCACACCTTCCGCTATGGAGGATTCATTATGACACAGATAACCTTGGGAAGTACCGGAATACGTTCAGACCGTAACGCATTTGGTGCGCTTCCAATTCAAAGAGTGGATATGGAAACCGCAGTTAGAATTTTGAGAAAGGCTTACGAAGGAGGTATAACCTTTTATGATACCTCCCGTGTATACTCCGACAGTGAAGAAAAATTAGGCCGGGCATTTGAAGGAATGCGGGAAAAAATAATCATTGCCACTAAAACGCATGCCAATACCCCGGAAGCTTTCCGCAAAGACCTGGAGACATCCCTAAGTACTTTGAGAACCGATTATATCGATATCTATCAGTTTCACTGGCCCAGTGTCTGTTATAAACCGGGAGATGGTTCCGGTATGTATGAATGTATGCTGGAGGCGAAAGAGCAGGGGAAGATCCGGCACATTGGTTTGACGAATCATAAGCTGGGTATAGCACATGAATGTATCGATTCCGGGCTGTATGAAACCCTTCAGTACCCTTTTAGTTATTTATCTTCGGATAAGGAGATTGAACTGGTTGAAAAATGTTCAAAAGCCAATATGGGCTTTATAGCCATGAAGGCATTATCCGGCGGCTTGATAACAGACTCCGCCGCTGCATATGCTTACATGTCACAATATAATAACGTACTTCCAATCTGGGGAATACAGAGGGAATCAGAACTGGAAGAATTCTTAAGCTATAGGGAAAATCCCCCCTTACTGACAGAGGAAAGAAAAGCTTTTATTAAGGCCGAGAAAAAAGAACTGGTCGGCGCCTTTTGCCGGGGCTGTGCATATTGTATGCCATGTCCGGCAGAAATTGAAATTAATACCTGTGCCAGAATGTCCCTCTTAATCAGGCGATCTCCTTCCCAAAACCAATTGACCACCAAAAGCCAGTCCATGATGAAAAAAATTGAAGACTGCCTGGAATGCGGTCACTGTAAATCCAACTGTCCGTACGGACTGAATACACCGGAACTGCTTAAGAAGAATTATGAAGATTATAAGAAAATCTTATCCGGAGAAGTTAAGATAAGTTGAAAGATTTTTTTAATGAATTTCACACCGATTCTTCGTATTCATAGCAGTATGAAGTACCGTTTGGGACATATATCAGGAATCTAATAAAAAATAGGAGAATCGAATGGCAGCACAAAATATACCGGATTATAATTCCCTGGAAAATAACATAATTGACGTAATTAAAGAAGAACAAATCAAATTAGGATATCAGCAGGAGACCATCCGTTTATACTATCCCATGGAATCGATAAATAATCTTTTAAAAGTAAGTCAAACCATTAACGAACTGGAAAACAGCCTTAACAATTTCTGCTCATACGTTAAGGAACGCTTAGGAGAAGTACATTATTCCTGTGATAACAGCCGTTTCTGTATCATAATCCCTCCGGAGGGTGTTGCTTATGTGAAGGATAAAGTAAAAGACCGGCATTTTTTAAGAGAATTCATAGATAAAATCAGTCAACCGGAATGCAGTATTGAATCTGTTCTATCCGTATTTACAAAATACTCGGACAGAGTAATCTTTAAAGAGATAGCGAACGGAGAATTTGATTATTTGATTTATTTTGAGAATGGTATTCCGGATGCCTATCGTTATTGTATAAAATTCGAGGACTGTCATACGGTATATCACCGTTTTACGAAGCCGGATTATGATAGTTTTGGATTTTAGTATAGCAGAAAAGGAGTTAGTTCATGAATGAAGTGATTAACCAATTAAAAAGCAGAAAATCAATCCGGGTATTTGAAGACAGATTCATAGAAACGGATGAAAAGAACGAAATCCTCCAGGCAGCGCTGGAGGCCCCTACCGCCGGCGCAATGATGTTATACTCCATTATAGACATTACGTCGCCTGAGCTGAAAGAGAAATTAGCCGTACTGTGCGACAACCAGCCTTTTATCGCCAAAGCTCCTATGGTTTTAATCTTTCTTGCAGATTACCAACGCTGTTATGATACCTTTGTCTATACGGACTGTAATCCCAGAACCCCGGAAACCGGAGATTTGCTCCTGGCATATTCCGATGCACTGATTGCAGCGCAAAATACGGTGGTGGCTGCCGAATCCTTAAATATCGGTTCCTGTTATATCGGTGATATCATTGAAAACTGTGAAAAAGTCCAGGACCTATTAAAGCTTCCAGAATACGTTATGCCGGCTGCCATGCTTGTATATGGATATCCGACGCAGCAGCAAAAGCAGAGAACGAAACCGGCCCGATTTAATAAGGAGTATATCGTCTTTGAAAATTCATATCAAAAATTAAGTCCGGAAGAACATAAAAGGATGTATGAGCAGCGAGAACAAAAAGCAGGTCATAACAATAGTAATGATTATAGTAATGGCAATGGTAACGACAATGGTCATGTTACTAGTCATTCCAAGTACAAATATCCGGATAATATACAGGCTTTTTGTAAGAGAAAATATATGTCCGACTTCTGTAAAGAAATGAGCAGGTCTGCAAACGAGTATTTAAAAAACTTTAAATAGAAGAGCAATAAAAACATAAAATAGTAATTCACAAATTTAAAATAGAAATTCATAAAATTTAAATAGAAATTCAAAAAGAAAAAATCTAATTAGAACTTTAAACAGTAGTACTAACTTAAGCATTATTCCTATACTGTAAATATCCTATAAATCGCTTTACTGCAAGGGAAGCTGTCTGTGAGTTTTTTAATACCAGCCCTATTTTTCTGTAAGCCGGTATTTCCAGTTCTTTTTTAATAATGTGGTAGGGACTGCGTTTGAGAATTAGTTCAGGCAGGATACTAATGCCTAACCCGCATTCCACCATTGACATGATGGCATAATCATCCCAGGTAGTAAAATGAATATTCGGAGAAAGGTGATGCGTTGTAAAGATTTCAGAGATTTCTGATTTCCCGCCTTTCTCCAGCAGCATAAAAGGTTCGCCTAATAAGCCGTTCAAAGGAAAAGTTTCTAAAGCTGCCAGAGGATGATCTTCAGGCAGTATTACCATCAGCCTATCCTGTTCCAGAAAAATACTCTCCAGTTCCGGTTTGGCAGGAAGTATAAGGAAGCCACAGTCTACACGCCCTTCTGTAATCCAGTTCTCAATTTCCGTATAATCTCCCAACAATAGTTCAAACTCAATATTTGGATAATCCATTTGGAATAGCTTTATGATATTAGGCAGCCAGTGCGTCGCAACGCTGGAAAAAGTTCCGATTCGGATCAGTCCGGTTCTTAAACCATGTAATTCTTCGATTTCAGCTAATAATATCCTTTGGGTGTTACATACGTTCTGGATATGGGGCAGTAACTTCATCCCGTCGGAGGTAATCCGTATCCCTGAACTTTTCCGGTCCAGCAAGACCAGTCCCCATTCCGCTTCCAGATCGTTGATCATGTGGCTGATGCCCGACTGAGTATAACCCAGCACCTGGGCTGCTTTCGTAAGGCTGCCATATTCAACAGTTTTTATAAAAGCCATATATTTCTGAATATTCATATGTATACTCCATTACATTTTCTCATGATGATAATGATAAAGATTCGTTTTTCTAATAGTCAAGATTATATTATAATATCTTCTGGCTAATTACAATAATTTTCAAGCAGGCCGGATTAATTTTTTTATTTTATTCTACATTATAATATAGCAGGAGAGCACATGAATGAAAGCAAAACTTAAAATAATTACTGCAATGTTAACTTGGGGGAGTATGGGGGTAATCGTAAAACAGATTGATTTACCTTCCGGAATAATAGCTTTCATTCGAGCGATCATCGGCTTGACTTTTTTACTTCTGATAAGTTTACTGTTAAAAAAGACTTTTCCGGTTAAAGAAATCAATAAAAATAAGTGGATATTATTAGCATCCGGCTCTGCACTTGGGGCTAACTGGATCTTTATATTTGAAGCATATAAACATACTACAGTTGCTATTGCAACCCTTAGTTATTATATAGCTCCCATTCTTATCGTTATTCTCTCAACCATTCTTCTGAGAGAAAAAATGACCTTATTAAAAGCTGCCTTAATGATGGTTTCTCTGTTTGGCCTGGCTCTGGTATCCGGTGCACTCGATACGCATATGGCAGCAGGAAACAGCCTTGGTATATTATTTGGATTTACCGCAGCAACCGCTTATGCGGGTTTTACCATTATGAATAAAAATATTACAGGCTTAAGCAGCATGGACTCCACCATGATACAATTTGGTGTATCCTGCCTGGTTTTATTACCATACATATTGATTAATGAAACTTCAGCAAGTATTCATATCAATTGGAATACGGTAATTTTACTGGCTGTTTTAGGTATTTTCCATACCGGAATCGCCTTCTGGCTATTTTTTTCAGCAATCCGGGAATTAAAAGCACAGACCATTGCAGTATTCAGTTATCTGGATCCTGTTACCGCAGTTTTATTATCTGCCTTCTTTTTGAAGGAAGAGTTAGGAGTATATCAGATCCTTGGAGCCTTTATTATCCTGGGTTCTGCTTTTATCAGCGGGTATATTGGGGATGTTCAGCTGGTGAATAAGAGAAAGAGAAATTTTTTAAAAGGCTTGGATTTAAGAAAAACAGGCAATGTACGGGTTTAAATACATTGCCTTGCCTTATACAGTATATCAAATTGATTTAGCCTTATTACCGGATTTGCCGTATTCTACTTTATTCTAACTTACCGATATAATACCAAGTCTATAATTATATTATGTTAAATAGGCTATATTATATTCCTTAATGAAAAGCAGCAGTAGTATCATATTGATTTAGTTCAACCTGGCGGCATAGATTATAAAGTGCGGAGATACTGTGAATCTGTGCCCGATTCAGGGCTGCCAAATGATTATCAATGCTGGCGACTATAGCTGATATTTTTTCTATATTATCGAAACTCAAGCTCTGCATTTCTTTACGAATCTGCTCAACGGCGTATTTCTCTCCCCGTGCCCGCATAGTGAGCTTCAGGGCTTGTATCATCAAGATTTCATCAATATGCACCTGGGTAAAGGTTCTGTAGTTATTTGCAGCGCACCTGCTTGCAGAGATAAGTCCAATTTTATCCCAATAGCGTATTGTGGAAGGAATAATACCCGTCGCTTTACTTACTGCATCAATGGATAACTCCTTTGATGCAGTTATTTTGTTTTTCTGTAAAAAACGTTGTTTAACTTGATCACAGACATATTTTTCATTTTGAAGTGCTGCCTGTGCCTTATTGGCCAGCCAAAGCGCTTCGTCGATTTGCTTTTCCATAACAGACTTTAACATTTTTGCTATATCAGTCAGATGAAAACCCTGCATCATCTCTCTGATACAGATAAAATATGCAATGTGTTCAACAGTATATACTCTATAACCTCTCGGTGATCGCTTAACCTCCGGAACCATACCCGAATCTTCATAATGTCTAAGTGTTGTTGTACTAACCTTCAATCTTTTTGCTATATCAGCCGGACGTATTGCCATATCGCAGATGCCTCCTTTTTTCAAACATTCTAACATAAGTTTAAGGTTTTAGCAATAAACAAGCCATTCTTTTAACGATTTTATCGCCTATTGCATTAATGTTATATAATAGAATTAAAACATATCTAAGGAGGTATTCTACATGGAATATAAGCTGTTTGAAAAGCAAAAATGGAAAAGGGGTTTTTATACCATCGTTGCCGGGCAGACAATATCCATTATTGGAAGCAGTGCGGTTCAATTTTCACTGATCTGGTGGCTGGCAAGTGAAACCGCTTCTCCAATTATGATGTCATTGGCAGGGCTTTTGGCCTTTTTGCCTCAACTACTGTTAGGTCCCTTTGCAGGAGTGTGGATTGACCGGCTGCGGCGAAAAACGGTCATTATTTCTGCAGATCTGTTTATAGGAATTATCGCTGCTTTGTTTGCATTATCCTTCGTTTTATGGACTCCCCCCTACTGGCTGGTTTGTGTTATTATCGGTGTTCGTGCCGTAGCCAATGTATTTCATACTCCGGCCATCCAGGCAGTAGTACCTATGCTGGTACCTGGTGAAGATCTGGTAAAAGCGAATGGCTGGAGCCAGTTTTTACAGGCAGGAGCCTACATGCTGGGACCGGTAATCGGAGCGGCTATGTATGCTGCCTTTACAATGCCGGTTATTTTACTTAGTGATCTTTTAGGTGCGATTATAGCCTGTGTTACAATTGCTATCGTCCCTATCCCGGAAATTAAAGGCAGACAAGTTTTATCCTCTCATTTCATTAATGAACTAAAAGAGGGAGTTGTGGTGTATACAAAGGATAAAAAATTAAGTTTCTTTACTTTGATTGTTGCAGCCTGCATGATCTTTTTCATGCCTTTATCCTCTATGTATCCGTTGATGACAAGCGATTATTTTAAAGGAACCGAGTGGCATGCCAGCATAATACAGGTGACTTATTCGATCGGTATGATGGCAGGCGCGGGTATCATCAGTCAATTTAAGATAAAGAACAAATTGTATACTGCCTTTTTTGGTATTATCATATTAGGTGCTGCTACATTTGCATGCGGTATATTACCGCCCGGCAGTATCGGTTTCTGGAGCTTTGCAGTGGTGTGCCTTGCTATGGGGGCTAGTGTAAATATCTATAATATTCCTTATATGGCTTATATTCAGGAAACCATTCCGATGGAAGCACAAGGCAGGGCATTTTCATTAATTGGAAGTTTAATGTCACTAACGATGCCACTGGGGCTGCTCCTGGCCGGGCCGATTGCCGAATTTCATAGTGTGCCTTTCCTGTTCGTTGTTTCCGGTGTGTTCATATTGGCATTTTCATTGATTGGAATGATCCTATACCGTAGAATAAATTAATACCTGTTAAGTGATATAGGTGACAAGTGGTTAAGCTGGAAGGGGATGAACCAACTACAGGCCTTCATCTCCCGTAATACCCATAAGTTTAGCTGGATAATACCGTTATTACGGTTAAACACTATCATGATATTTGTTTGTCTGTTGGGGAATAGACTTTGGACCTCTAAAGGCGGGTATACCGACGGAGAAATCGTTACCCAGGAAACTCGCGAAACAGTGGCAAAAATTGCTTCTAAAACCGGATTATACTAAAATGCATTATTGACTACCGAACAGCTTTGGTCGGAAAGTGCATATTGTATAGTGATCATAATAGATAGTCTGGGGTACAAACCTCAGATTATTTGTTAAAAGATATTAATTCTGTTCATGAAAGCAATTCAAAAAATTTATTTATATTATTGAAATAGAAACAAATATTTAATATAATATTGTTAATGCTACCAATGGGTGAGAGGGATAGGCCATGAATAAAGAAGAACAGATAATAATAGATCTGAGGGAGTTATTTAATAAGATGGTTTGGCTTAATAAGTTTAAGATGGAAGACAGTCTTAAGGGTTTTAAGTCATCTGAAGTCCATTGCATCGAATATATTGGAAGAAATGTGGATTCCAACGTGACAAAGCTCGCGGAAGCCTTTTATATGACCAGAAGTGCTATAAGTAAATTAACAAAAAAGCTTATGATAAAAGGCATTATTGATAGTTACCAGAAACCGGAGAACAAAAAAGAAATCTATTTTAGGCTTACTGATCAGGGGAACGTAATTTACAAAATCCATGAGGAGCTGCACAAAGAATTTAGAGAACGGGATAAAACAGTTTTTGAGCAGGTAACCGAGGAACAATTAGACGGCATCCTTAGCTTTATGGAAAAGTATAACAAACATTTGGATGAAGAAATAAAGAAGCAAGGTATAGAAATTAAGTCAGAATAAATTTATATAAATAAAGAAACCATAAGCAGCCCATTTCTAATGAAATCGGGCTGTATTTTTTAAATTATAATTTTGTTGACAAGGAAACAAAACTATGTTAGGATGTTTTTGGTTCCACGGACACAATATACAATTTAAAGGAGGAATTTAAATGTTTAAATTTCAATCACAAAATAAGCAGAACACAGAACAAACTGTAGATAAAAAGGCTTTAATATTCGGTCTTATGTCTGTGTTTCTTTGCGGAATAGGCTTTAGTATAATAACACCTGTTGTCCCTTTCTTAGTGCAGCCTTATATAAGTAATCCGGAAGATCAAGCTATATTTGTTACGCTGCTGACTGCGATGTATGCAGTCTGCGTATTTTTTGCGGCTCCCGGACTTGGTGCTTTGAGCGACAGATATGGCCGTCGACCATTACTGTTAATATGCCTTTTGGGTTCCGCAACCGGATACCTGGTTTTTGGTATAGGAGGAGCACTTTGGGTACTATTTGCCGGACGCATCATAGAGGGAATAACAGGAGGGAGTATTAGTACGATCTTCGCATATTTTGCAGATATTACCCCCAGAAAACAACGAACCAAATACTTTGGGTGGGTGAGTGCGGTTGCAGGCGTAGGTGCCGCTATTGGACCTGCTCTGGGCGGCTTACTTGCCAAGTTTGGCTACCCGGTTCCAATGTATTTCGGAGCTATAATAACTGTATTGAATTTAATTTTTGGATTCTTTTTTATGCCTGAGAGCCTTGATATTAGCAATAGACTGAAGAAGATCACTTTTGTCAGGCTGAATCCATTCACTCAGCTTGTAAATGTTCTATCTGTAAAAAACTTAAAAAGGCTGCTTATCTCAGCGTTTTTAATTTGGCTGCCTAACGGTTCTTTACAAGCAGTTTTTTCACAATTTACAATCGATACTTTCAATTGGGCACCAGCAATAATCGGACTTATGTTTTCAATTATGGGCATCCAGGACATCATTTCACAAGGCTTTATCATGCCGAAGCTATTGAAAAGACTTAGTGATGCACAGATCGCAATTCTTGGAATGGCATCGGAGGTTATAGGCTACAGCCTGATTGCAGCATCGTCTTTGTTCTCATTTTATCCATTCATTATCGTTGGAATGTTTATTTTTGGTTTTGGAGATTCGATCTTTGGGCCTTCCTTCAACGGAATGCTGTCGAAGTCTGTCGATACCAGCGAACAAGGAAGGATTCAGGGAGGCAGCCAATCGATTCAAGCTTTAGCCAGAATAATTGGCCCAATCGTAGGAGGTCAGATCTATGTATCACTTGGCCATTCCGCACCCGCTTTTATGGGGATGATCCTTATAGCGGCGGCAATACCGGTTTTGTATAAGAGTAGTTATATAAATATGTAAAATATGGCTGATTGGAAATAGGGGATTAGCAAGGGATTTTATATTAGCAGAATAACGTGTATTCGGATTTGATAATAAAATGGTTAAATACTAATATTTGTTGTGAAAGTTAAAGATTATATAGGCAAATTATTCTAGTTATTTTATTAAAATTGGAATATATACCATCACAGATTTGGAATAAATGCCATAATTCATATGAGATAAATTAATGATATAATTTAGTGAAGTAAAATATAATTATGATACTTGGGGTTTTAATTACTTTACAGAAGTTAATTGAGATGATAACATGAATGAAAAAACTAAATAATAAAATAGGGTATATCTATTGCTGAGGACTATTTACATCGTTGAATAAAGGGTGGGCGAATTAAAAGACTTAGTACTCATAGAAGAATTTATATGAAATGATTAAAATAGGAGGAAATGTTAATGTCTCAAGAGTTCAATCTGGAGAAGTATTTAACTGCCGGTGTTGAAAATATTGTTAAAAGTGCGTTAAAAGCAACTTTATCCAATCCGAAAGAAAGTATATTTATGACAAAATTCGCGTTAGCAAGCAAAGAGGCTTCAAAGAAAAGAAGATTAGCAGAAAAAAATGGAGAACATGTACCATCATTTTTGATTGCAAGTATTACAAGTAAATGTAATCTCCATTGTGCAGGCTGTTATTCAAGATCAAACCATGCCTGCGAGGATACCTCGCCAGTCAATCAGCTTTCTGATGAGGAGTGGTTACATATATTTGAAGAGGCATATCAGATAGGAATTGGATTTATTCTATTAGCCGGCGGAGAACCGTTGATCCGAAAAGATATTATAAAAGCTGCCGGGAAAATACAAAACATTTTATTTCCAATATTTACGAATGGAATTATGATAAATGAAGATTATATTTCTATCTTCGAAAAAAACCGTAATCTGATTCCAATCTTAAGTATCGAAGGTAGGAAGGAAAAGACAGATGAAAGGCGTGGTATGGGTGTCTATCAGAAATTAATAACCGTAATGGAATATATGCAGAAAAACCAAATAATCTTTGGGGCTTCAATTACGGTTACCACATCAAATCTGGAAGAAGTAACTTCCGAAGCATTCCTTGAGAAGCTTTCAGAAAGAGGCTGTAAAGCAATATTCTATATTGAATTTGTTCCGGTTACCAAAGAGTGTGAAGAATTGGCTCCCGGAGATTTAGAAAGAGAATATATGAAAAACAGACTAGCCGGTATTAGAGAAATGTATCAAAATATACTTTTTATTTCTTTTCCCGGTGACGAGAAAAGTTCAGGTGGATGTCTTGCTGCAGGAAGAGGATTTTTCCATATTAATTCTCACGGTGGAGCGGAACCCTGTCCTTTTTCACCATACTCCGATATTAATGTCAGAGATACTTCATTAAAGGAGGCTATGCATTCAAAACTATTTCAGGGCCTTAGTGAAAATAGTTTACTTATGGAAGAACATTCCGGTGGTTGTGTCTTGTTTGAGCGAAAAGACGAAGTTGAAAAACTTATGAAAACCATCTAGACAGTGCAGTTCCCCCTACATCGATATCTTGGATGTTATGTCAAAATATTGCAAGGCAAAAGTCTTAAAATTTTGTGATATAATTATTGGAACTGGGATTAGGGCTTGTGAAAATGAGATTTTGTAATATTAATGAAAAATCATTGATTGGGATAATACTACATTTAAATACACGATATACAAAGAAAAAAACTTGAAAATTTTATTTTGACTGTAACTCAAGTATATTTTTTGTTTATGAGTAAATATATCTAAAAAAGCTGAAAAACTACTTATGAAGATAACCTTAATGAAAATTAAAAGACTTGTTCATTTATATATACAAATACAATTTCAATTATCTGATCGTTACTACCTAAACCAGTTGTTTCGGTACCTAAAATTATATATTACTCTTTATATTCTAGCCAGTGCAAACGCTGATAAAAGCTTCGTTACAGAAATTTGTAACGGAGCTTTTATCAGTATCAAGATATAATATTATTTTTGTGTTATAGCTTGATATGTATATTAATAATATTTGAAGAAATAATAATACATATATTTTCAATTATTAACCTAGCGAGGTAAAAGAATGGTAAATGATTACTTGGCACCAAATGAAATGATGCAGTTACATGAAATGCTTAATTTAAAAACGATTAATATGACTTCTTCAAAAATGATGGAGGGTGTTGTCTTTGATCAGGATTTGAAAGCACTGTTGGAGAAGGATGTTCAGCAAGATATACAATCTATTGGAGAACTTCAAAAATTGTATTCAAAAGCACCTAAAATAAGATAGTAGCTTGTACAATGTTAAGCTCTACTAATATTAATCATGATTCATGCCGTTCGTTGCAACTGACAACATTTACTAATAAGGAGGTGAGAACTTGATAAAGGATTATTTGGAGGTCAGAAATTCTGAAGGTATGCCAAAATTAGTTGATACTACAATATCTATGGCTCTTTTATTAAATACCAAAAATAGTGTAAGAAATTGTGCAATCGCATTAACAGAAGCTGCTTCAACTGAAGTGAGAACGGTATTCAGGAATGAATTAAATAAGGCTATCAACATGCATGAAGCTGTTTCGACGCTTATGATTGAAAAGGGTTGGTTTCACCCGGTCAATCTGGAAAAGCAATTTCAGATGGATTTAGAATCCTCACAGACTGCCACTGAGATTGCAAACATGAACTTATTCCCTGGAGATACAAGCAGATCCGGTTTGTTTGCTACTCTGGATAAATAATTAGGGAGGTCATTTATATGAAGGCAGTAACATTTCAAGGAATAAAAAGAGTTGAGGTTAAGGAGGTGCCTGCACCGACAATCCAAAAACCCGATGATATCATCGTTAAAATAACAAATTCAGCAATCTGTGGTTCGGACCTGCATCTGATTCACGATATGATACCTAACCTACCACAGGGTTATATTATTGGCCATGAACCGATGGGTATTGTAGAGGAGATTGGCCCTGAGGTTACTAAGTTAAAAAAAGGTGACAGAGTTATTGTTCCATTTAACGTTAGCTGTGGAGAATGCTTTTTTTGTAAGCATGATCTTACCTGTATGTGTGATAATTCGAATCCAAATGGAGAAGGCGGAGGGTTCTTTGGCTATAGTGAAACCTTCGGCGGATACCCTGGAGGTCAGGCCGAATATTTAAGGGTACCATACGGTAATTTCACTCCTTTTCGGATTCCGGATGATTGTGAAGTAGAAGATGAAAAACTTATTCTCATAGCAGATGCAGCATCAACTGCTTATTGGAGTGTAGTAAATGCAGGCGTGAAAGAAGGTAATACTGTAATCGTCCTTGGATGTGGACCCGTTGGGCTCTTAGCGCAAAAATTTGCATGGCTTTGTGGTGCAAAAAGGGTAATAGCGGTTGATTATATCGATTACCGTTTACAGCATGCCAGGAAATATAATAATGTCGAGGCAATAAACTTCGAACAACATGACAATACCGGTGAATATTTGAAGGAGATTACACATGGTGGATCCGATATTGTCATTGATTGTGTCGGCATGGATGGCAAGATGACGCCGATGGAGTTTGTTGGTTCGGGGTTAAAGCTACAGAGTGGATCCTTAGGTGCATTTGTAATGGCAACCCAGGCAGTCCGAAAGGGCGGACTAATTCAGGTAACAGGAGTATACGGAGGAAGATATAATGCATTTCCTTTCGGCGATATCATGAATCGCAATATTAATATCAGAACAGGACAAGCTCCTGTAATCCCGATTATGCAGACACTTTATGATCTGATTTCAGAAGGTAAAGTAGATCCCAGCGATATCATTACACATAAGCTTCCGATTGACAAAGCTTCATATGGATATGAAGTATTTGATACAAAGACGGATAATTGCATAAAGGTTATCTTAAAACCTTAAAGCTTATTAATGATTGGAAGGAGAGAGAAAGATGCAGGAGAAAGGACTTGCTCCAAATGAAACTATTCAGCTTCATGAGATTATGACAGTCAGGAATTTAAGTTTAACGAAATCAATTACAATGTCCCCGTTAGTTTCTGATAAAGAATTAAAGAATATTTTAAAAAACAGTATTTATACTTCACAACAGCATATTAAAGAATTACGAGGATATCTGGAACAATCGATGATAGCTGTACCTGAACAAATAAAATAGTTATAATACCATAGAAAGAAGGCTGAAAATGAATTCCATTATTGAAAAACTAACCGGTACAGATAAGTTAAGTGATCAGGTGATAGCAACTGATTTCTTGTTGTCTTCTAAAAGTGGTATACAAGAATATGCAGTTGCAATAACTGAGACTATGTCTCCGCAATTACGGGCGACCTTGATTAATCAGTTAAATGATATGATAAATACTCATGAGGTTATTTCAGATTATATGATGAGTAAGGGGTATTACCATGCTTATAATCTGGAAGAACAATATAAGGTAGATATGAAAGTTACTGATACAGCTTTAAATCTTAAGGAATTCATGAGCTAAATCATAATAAAAAAGCACTACAGCCTTGGTATAAAAAAAAGCTGCAGTGCTTTTTTATTACCGGTAACTTAGAGGTTCTGTAATATTATATTTTATAGTAAAATTTGGATGATCCTCAGAAAATGAAAAAAATATTAATTATGATTATTCCTAGCTTATGTTGATTAAATGCATTGCAAGGGTTTGAAAAAGATATTAAATATGAAAAAATCTGCAAAGGTCACTTACTTTCTAAGAAGAATCAACAGTCCAGTAATATAAATTGAGCGAGGCTTTAAAATTACGAGATTGATATACCTTTTAATCGGTTCCCAACTATTCGTTAAACTTGCGTTTTGCGAATAGTTGGGATGCTCATCTTTAAATACATTGGGGTTCTTTCTTTATAATATAACTTTCAGTATTTTTGTTTTATCCATAACTGTACTACTTGTCTGCATTAAGTATATAAAAATTCTCCGATATTAATCGTTCACCCTGAACGAATGGTAGAAATATTTGATTACACCATCTATCAAGATTTTTTTTAAAACCTTCTTCATTAGATAGGTTCATATGGATTATTATATATAGTAAAACATTTAACGCAAATTGTGTATCTAGCATAGGAAAGTCAATATCATAGCCAAGTGAACGATAACCACTAGCAATTGCCGTTCTGTTTTCCACTCCGTTAATGCAAACAAAGAGGCATCCTATATCCATCATCGGATGTGCAAAACCAAAGAGTGAAAAATCTATCGGGACTAATCCTGACTGTGTTATTAAAATATTACTTAACGATAAATCTGAATGAACTGTAATAAATTCATGCGTATCCTTTAATCTCTCACTAAGTCTTTCGCAGGTAGCATTTAACAACAATCTATGTTTTTCTTGTATGTTACTCCGTATTATTTCATGTGAGAAGCAAGTCTTTAATCTCATACATAAATTAGAATCATATTGTAAAATATTCTTATTACTAAATCCAATTGCAGCATTGTGCATTCTGGCAACCATTTGTCCAATCTCAAAGCACAAATCAGCTGTCACTTCTTCTTTCTTAATGATGTCTCCCGATATCCATTGGAGCATTGTTGCATATATTCCGTCTGATACTTCAACAACATAAGTATTATCATTATTTTGAACAGGTATTTGAACATTCATTCCATTCTTTCGAAGAAATTCTAAAAAAGTAATTTCTGCATAACGAATTTGTTTTATATTAATATCCATATATTGATTAATGGCTTGAAATGTATCTGCTGATTTATGTATTCTTAATAAGTATTCCCCATTTATTTTTAATGTAAGATTTTCATTGTGGCGTATAAATTCTATAATTTTATCTTGGATTCCAAAATTAATTAGTGCTTCAATAATTAAACTATACTCCTTTAAATCCTCAATATTTTTACTCTTTTCCATAAGCTTCTCCTAAGATTTTTTTGGTTAACCTTGATATTAATAGATTGAAAATGACTAGTTACCTTTTACTTCTAAACCTCATTTGCTCGCTGTACAGAATACAGAAAGAATTCCATTTCTCAACACTTTCTGTATTATAACCGTCCTCCCCACGCCAAAACTCAGCATATGTCCAATCGTGCATACATCTGAAACATCATGCATACCATTGATAATTATGCTCACAATGCAAAGGCTATTTGTATCCATAATTTCATACAACTTTTTGCCAATTTCACTTCGACTTTTTGTAACTGATTTTAAATAATGCAAATTAACAAGAAGTGGTAAAAACCAGATTTTACCAACCTTTTACCACTTATATTATTTACCCATATCACTTCACCCCACATATACAATTGTCTGTGTGTCAGAGGAAGCAAATATGCTAACATTTTTGTCTTATCAATTAATTATCTTTATATCTTCATTTATATAAGTTAATAAGATCCTTCACAAATATTTCTCCATTTGTAAATTGAATTTTATTATTATTTAAAAGCCCATCCAATGATTGAATTATTTTTTCAATAATAGAGATCTTCCATTTTTTTTCGAAATCTGTTTTTAAACTAATATAAGCTTCGTTTTTTAATGGTTCAAATACTATTGAACATATAGTTATCTCCTGAGAAGTTCTTTTTAAAACTTCAAAAGCTTCATTTATTCCAAAGCTATTAATATTATTACTGATATATTTATAAGCACAAATATACCTATCTGCACCGCATCCATATACCTTGTCATAATTTAATTCTTGGAAAGATCCATTTGGAAAATTAGTCATAATAATAAAATCATTCCTAATTTTACTTATAATATTTTCATCTATTCCTTCTTCTATAATAAATGCATCACCATATTTATCTGCTATAAGAGTGTGCAGTCCAAAACCTGGAAATAATGGATTGCTAGGAAACACTACTATTCTATCGTTAAGAATTTTAATAAATTCAGATACTTTTTTTGTTTCCTTTAATGACTCATCAAAAATATCAAAAGCAAATACATCATTATTGCTGCAACTTGGTTTAAAAGCTGCACTATACTCTAATGCCTGAGTATAGATAAAAAGACCATCACTATTAACACCAGCGATATCAACATATTTATTTTCTATTAAGCCTGAAAAATTAAAAATATATTTATCATTATAACTATTAATTTTCAGTTTTAAATCAATATCATCACTATCGAAATTAATACCATATATGGTTTTTTCTTTTCCGTATACTGCAAAGCTTGTGCACATTTTGTAATTTCCTTTCAATATATATTTTTTACCATATAATATGCTTAGAACAATAATTTTTACGGTAATTTTGTCGTTTTTACAGCTATCATCGTTTCAACAAAATTAAAAAAACTAAATAATTTTGTCGTTTTGACAGTTTATATAAAATAAAAGAATACTCTCCTACATTGTAATTAACTTAATGATAGGAAAGTGAACTAATATAAATTATTTTAAATGAAATAAAACAACAATGAAAATGTCTATTAGCCACGGTACTTTTCTGCAAGTAAAGCATAGAATGTTACCCATTTGTTAACTTTTCCGGGTTTTCTAGTTTTTATATAAGGTTTAGTTAAGGAGCCATCAAGGATGTATTTACCGTCATCACAACGTCTGCTTTCAAGTATTTCCCATGCTCGTTTACATTCAGGGGCGTTCCCTTTGCCCAGTATTGACAAAGCACAAAGTATCATATGTAATCCGATGCGGGTGCAAACAGGCGGATGAAAGGTGGTTCCCATTTCTTGTTTTACAACATTGGATGAATTATCATGACGGTATAAAACGTCTCGCCCCAGAAAATAATTAATTATTCCTTCAGCCTGCGGACAATCAATACCTTTTTTAAACATTTCTTCTGTAAGTAATAAATAGCTTGTTGTCATTTGATAACAACTTTTGTGTGGAACATTAGGTTTATTTATTTTAGGATTTTTACTGATACATGGGAATCCACCATCGTTTTACTGTGTGGCAAGAACCAACGATAATTCTCTTTTCACAGCAGGATGTTCTGCATAACCAAGTGCCACAAGATTACGAAGCAAAAATCCTTCACCGCATCCGTCATGGAAATTCGTATTATCAATCAGCCTATCTACATAACGGTCTATATCAATGTCCGAAGAGTTAAACCATACTCTGTCAGGGAACTGAGTGCATGAGTATCTGAATAATCCTTACCAATATCAAAGAGAGATACAGCAGATTTTACATGATATGACACCAATAGAGCTTTGTAAGTCTGTTTTTCTGCGTCACTACCTTTCTTAATATCAAGTAATTCGGTTTGAGTACGATATTTTACAGCTGGATCAGTATCTTCTAAAAGCCATTTTATTACAGTTTTTCATTCATTGTAACCCCTCCAAGATCTTTTTATCAGCTGTACACAAATCCCCTAATGATCTTATAGAGAAACCATGATATCCTTTGTTAAATTCTTCTCTTAAACCTAATATCTCTTTTTTCTTCCAACAATCCACTAAATGAAGCATTCCACACATGCATGCATATTTATCATAATAGTTACCATATATTGCATCGTACAGGTATTTCTTTTGTTCAATGCTATCAGTAGCATAAATCGCTGACTGCATTATTTTTTTACTCTTCTCTTTCACTTTCTGCAAATTCACTTTATCCCATTCTACTTCATCAATATCTTTGTCTTCATAAGAAATAAGATGAGCGAAACCTTCATGAAATGTATTAGCATCCAGCATTGTTATATATTCGCCGTTTACTATATCATCATCAATGCCTTTTATTGTTTTTCCAATACACACATGACATAATTCGTGTGTCAGTAGATTATGAATAATACTTGCAATATCACCTTTTCCTTCATATTTTGCCCATAAACCTAAATCCAGAATAACACAATTCTTTCCTTGAGGTGATTTTAAAACTGTAGCATCATTGGGTTCTGGGAACCCTATAATAAGATAAATTATAACTTCATTTATTATTTCATACCAATTTGGAAACAATTCATCCCATATTTTAAGATTGCAAGGGACAAAATTTTCAATAACATTTTTCATGTGTGTGAAAATTCGTCTCACGGATTCTATATGTTCACTTTCATATGATGGTTCTACATACGAATATCTTTGAACTTTAAAAAACCATTCTTCCTTATGCGGAATAATAGATTTTCCCTCTAAATAATCACTAATGATATCTGCATTGATTCTCATTATAAGCCTCCATTAAGATTGTACATTATGTTTTATCCGGATGTACCTCTTTAGTCCTAGTATACATTTAATAAATTACTAATCCAATTTTTACCAGCGTAAAAATTATAGCAATCTGTAATTAAGTTAATAATTCTGATTTGTAATACTCAAACGCCTAAATACTTGTCTCCAATATCAATACACAATTTAAAAGTCACACATCAACTCCCATTTAACTCCGAAGCGGTCCTTCACAGTACCGATTATAACCATGTAAGGTGGTCTTTCCAGCGGCTTAATTACTTCTCCTCCTTCGCTAAGTACGTAAAAAGCCTTTTCAACCTCTTCTGCTGTATCGAATCCGATAATGTGAATCACTTCTTTTGTAAGTTTTACTTCTGCTAAATCGGACATATCATTCATCCTTACCTCTTGTTCTCCAAACATAATCTCAGAGTGATAAACGAGAGCTTCCTTCACCGCATCTGGTTTCTCCCAGCCGTTCTTCACAGCATCAGAATAATGTAATAAACTCCTTACCGTACAGCCAAAGGCTCGCTTGTACTCTTTCAATGCTTCCTCTGTCTCTCCTGAAAAACATAATTTCTGAATAAATTTCATATTAGTACTCCTTAAAGAGATTCTTTTAGAATATTTTGAGCTCTTCCATATTGGCTGTTAAACTATATGACAATGATTCTCTTCTATTAAAACTTCCATTATATTTACACTGCTTATACTTGATTCTTTAAAGCAGGTTTCCATTCGTTTTTTAGTATTCTGTACTCAACTCTATCTTTCAAATTCCCATCATGCCAAACGAAAGACTTAAATTCGGCTTCTTTCGTCATTCCACATTTTAACATAACTTTTTCAGAACCTATGTTGTCTTTAATGCAGCCACAAGAAATTCTAAAAACTCCATCTTCTTCGAATGCGAAACGGATGAGTTCATTGAGGGCTTCCGTAGTATATCCTTTACCCCAAAATTTCGGTCTGATAAAGTAACCCATTCCAACCAATTTACCTAATGGAGTAGATTCTGTTACCGTATATCCTATTTCACCTATATGTTCTTGGGAATCTATATCTTCTATTCTTAAAAAGTAATATTTTCTATTTATTTTATCTATTTCGTTTATCGTTCTTTGCAGGTTTAATTTCGACTCTTCAAGTGTGTCTGTTGCAATATCCTGCAAATAATACATAGCAGTTTTATCACTAAAAAGGGCATGATGTGTCATTAAATCTTCATAACGATGGTCTCTAATAACTGTACGAGCTGACTGTAAGTTTATCATTGGATTACCTCATAATATGTATTTTCTGTATCTAGCAATTTCATTTTCATATAAGTACTCTTTTAATCCCTTATTTGAGTGTCTCAACAAGTTACTAAATCTTTGAGTGGGAAATTATATACATTTCCTATAATGTCGCTTTTGTCCTCCCTAACACGTAAAGCACCTGCTTTGTCTGATGCACATAAATACTCCCTTCTTCTGATAAAGTGAAACGCTATATTCATGAAACAGCATGTTCAGAGTACGTCCAAGGTCAATAGACTTCATATTGGTATTAGGCAAGTAATAGTCCTTATCTTATTCTTGTTTATAAACAAAATACTTAAGCTCTTTTGGTAAAGATATTAAGTCCTCTTTTATATTTGTTGGATATACCAGTAGATTCCTTACATCTAATAAGTCAATCCAAAAAAATTCCAGATCCATTCTTTCTTTACCATAATCATCATAAGCTGAAAATTTATTTTCTAATGGTATTTGATTTTCATCACATAGTGAAATCTCATAATAAAAGCTTATTTGCTGGCAAGGTTTACTTCCCCATGGCCAGAAGCTTTCACCTACCATTACTAATCTTTCAATTTTTACATCTGCATTCATTTCTTCTTTAAATTCACGAATTAATGTTTCTGACGATAATTCACCCAAAGCAACATGTCCGCCAGGTATGGAATACCCACTGTCATTTTTAGGCTTTTGCAGCAATATCTTACCGTTTCTTATTAGTATTCCTGCTACTCGATATGAAAATATATAATTTTCTGTATTAAATAATATATCCTGATTCATACAGCCTCCGCCAAACATAATATTTTACTTCGTTATTGTAAGTTTAAGAAAACTATTATTCATATTATACCACCCTAAGCTGATTATCTCTACCTTTTTATTCCAATACCATCAACTATGATTATTCTGTTTTTAATGTGCTATTATCACCTGACGTGGTTTAACAGACGGAGTCATCTCAGGAATCAACCCTCCCAAACTTAGCTGTAAAACTAGTTGTAGTTGATTACTTTTTTAACATGAAAAGGGAGCTATTGCTCCCTGATAGATTATTCATCTATTTTTGCAACAGCCCCTTCTTATCATACAAATGTTTATTGCAGAATTTTAATCAACAACCTGTTTTATATCACTTAAAGAAAATCTTTACGCCTTTTGATCTGCTATAACTTTATTCTAAGAATTAAGAAGTTCACCAGAATAAGTCAGTACAGTAACCTTCCTCGGAATAATCCTCAACACCTTCACAATTCTAATCAGAAATTAGTTATACGTTTCATATTTCAATATATTTTTACCATATGAATATAAAATATTATTTATTAGGTTTTCTAATTCACTGATATTATTAGATTGAAAAAATATATCCATATGGTCAGATGGCGATTAATTAGTTTAGAGTCTTTAAAAACTATCTGAATAAAGCTATTATATTTAAAAACAGATTCAATAAACAATTCTATAATTATATCATCCTTATCAACATATAGACCTCCTTTTAATTTATTGTTAACTAAATTATTATTTAAAATATTTACCAATTCCGGTGCTTCTGCTTTATTAACTACCCATATTTCATTGTATTTTATAATAATACAATTTTCTTCTGATACTTTATTAAGTATTTTTCTAATAAATTCTATAAGGATTTTCATTTTATATTCAAACATCTCTGAATCAATAAAATCATGAAATTTTACAACAATTTTACTATTATCCCTTGAAGTTAATTCATTAAAATCATAAAATTTCATCTTCTTTTAATATAATTCATTTGCTTACTACTTATTTTAATCAAATATTTCACAACCTTAGATTATTATTAAATGAAGTGCTCCATTACATTGAAGGTTTATTGTACCAATTTTACTCCTTCATTTTTGGGTTCCCGTCAAAATCATAAACATAGTTATTAACGTATTCAAATATATGAATGTGTTTTTCAATATCTATAAAATTAACTTTCTACATTTTATCACATTATCAGTGTTGAGCTGTACATATTTTTTGATCCTATATACGTTAGGATCATTCATTAATGTAAACTCACTTTCTTCAAACCTTCCTGATTTAACGAAGATGAATATGATTTATTTCTTATCTTTGTAACTTATAACACTTTTTAGTAACATAATTCTTTTTAGCTCATCTTTATAATAATTATCATCATTAATATTGTATATTGCCATTTTATAAAAAAATACCTCAGCACCATCAAGAAAGCTTTCCTTTTTTTTCATAAAGCAGCTGTCCATCCAGATATTCATAGGTAGTTTTTACACCATTTACCGTTTTAGATGCCTTAATCCATTCGCATCGTAGGAATAGGAAGCAGTTACCCCATTACCACTTAGAGACGTTAGTTCCCGGCCCTTCGTCCAGCTTAACGTATATCCATTATAACTGGTTGGATTGCCAATAGCATCATATGCTATCGCTTGTCCGTTATAGGAAGTTAATTTATCTTTCCAATTGGAATCCGCATATTCATAGGTTATCGTATTCTTGACTTCACCAAGAGCTTCCGATTGCG
>JAEZSL010000243.1 GCA_023443925.1 Bacillota bacterium
TAAAAAACATAGGTTAAATTTCTTCCGGCTTAACAGAGAGGAGAATACCTGTATGAAAGGTTTACTTGTTAGAATCGATGACTATAGCCATAGTGCGGGAGAAGCAGAAAAAGAATTTATAAAGAGGCTACAGAGGAAACCGGAATCCATTCTCAGAAAAAGCATCAAAGAGATTGCCAGGGAAACTTATACTTCTCCGGCTACCATTGTAAGGTTGTGTAAAAAGTTAGGCTGCAAAGGCTATAAAGATTTTCAGAATACCCTGGCTTATGAAGTGGCTTTATTCCGGGAGAGCAGAGAAATTGCTTTTCAGAAAATTAACAGGACGGATACGGTAGAGGATATTATTTATAAAGTTACAAAGAAAAATATTGAATCGCTGGAAACAACCAGAAAACTGCTGGAACCAAAGATTATTACGGAATGTGTGAAGCTGCTGGAAAAGAGCAGAAGCGTAACACTTTTCGGACTGGGAACCTCGCTTTTGGTGGCAAGGGATTTGTATTTGAAACTGCTTCGCGCAGATGTTATCTGCAATGTGTGCGATGACTGGCATGCACAGCTTTTAACCGCCAGAAACTTAAGGATGAATGATCTGGCAATTGTAATCAGCTACTCCGGCCTTACGGAAGAAATGCTTCAATGTGCCAGAGAAGCAAAAGGAAACGGTGCAAAGGTAATCGCAATTACCAGGGCGGTTGAATCCAGGCTGGCTGCGGAAGCGGATTTTGTACTGCCGGTTGCCGCTACGGAACTGATACACCGGAGCGGAGCAATGTCCTCGAGAATTTCACAATTAAATGTGGTAGACATATTATTCACGGCTTATGTAAATAGAAATTATGAATTCTGTATGAGCCAGTTTGGAAGGACCCATATACAAAAGGATGGAGGAACAGAAAATGATTGATTTATCAAAACTGACAACGGAGTCAAGAAATCCGGATACCATGAAACTGGATCAAATGACGCCTTATGAAATTGCCTGTGTTATGAACCGGGAGGATGAAAAGGTTGTAAAGGCTATAAAGGAAGTGATTCCCCAAATTGCCACTGCAATCGAATGGGCAGCACAAAGCCTGAAAAACGGAGGAAGAATTATATATATTGGCGCCGGTACCTCAGGAAGGCTTGGTGTACTGGATGCGGTAGAATGCCCCCCGACTTTTGGGGTGTCAAGGGAACTGGTGGTAGGTCTTATTGCAGGCGGGGAGAAAGCCTTTGCAGAAGCCGTGGAAGGCGCGGAGGACAGTGAAACGCTGTGTGAAGAGGAGTTAAAAGGAGTTTCGCTTTTAAAAGAGGATATTGTAATTGGTCTGGCCGCCTCCGGTAGAACACCTTATGTGGTTCATGGACTTCGGTACGCCGGTTCCATAGGCTGTAAAACAGTGGCCATTGCCTGCAATGCAGGATCAGATATCGGAAAGGAAGCAAAACTTGCCATAGAACCGGTGACGGGACCTGAAATATTAACGGGTTCTACCAGGCTGAAAGCCGGTACGGCACAGAAGATGATACTGAATATGATCTCAACCGGCAGTATGGTGGGAGTCGGTAAAGTTTATGAAAACCTTATGGTAGATGTAAAACAGAGCAATGAGAAGCTGGTAGTCAGATCACAGAATATACTGATAACTGCTACCGGGTGCAGCAGAGAAGAGGCAAGGTATGTGCTGGAACAGGCAGAGGGTCATGTGAAAACAGCCGTTACCATGATTATGTCAGGCTGCGGAGCAGAAGAAGCAAGACAAAAGTTATCACAAGCCGGCGGGAAAGTCCGGGAGGCTTTGAAATAAAAAAGGAAGGAGCTATAGCTTAAGCCATCCGTCAGGGTACGGGAAAGTGGGTTTACATAGAAAATATCCGGTCAGATGGTTTGAAACAAACTATAATATTTTTAGAGGAGGAAACTTATGGATTACAAGCAAATCAGTGAAGAACTCTTAGAACTGCTGGGAGGAAAGTCAAACATTACTTCCAACGCTGCCTGTATGACAAGGCTTCGTATCGGCCTTAAGGATGTTTCAAAAGCCGATATAGAAAAGATAAAAAAGGTGGATGGAGTACTTGGGATTGTTGAAAGTGATACGATTCAAATCGTATTCGGCCCCGGCAAGGTAAACCGGGTACTGGAGGAATTCTATAAACTGACAGGTCTGGCAAAAGGCCAGGCAGATCAGCCGACATCCGGTCAGGATATCAATGCCGTAACAAGAGAGAACAAAGAGCTTCAAAAGGCAAAATATGATAAGCCGGTCCAAAGATTTTTAAAGAAAATAGCCAATATCTTTGTGGCATTACTCCCTGGAATCATTGCGGCAGGTCTGATTAACGGTATCTGTAATGTAATCAATGTATCCACCGACGGGGCCTTATCGGGAACCTGGTGGTATGCCTGCATCCGTACCATGGGCTGGGCCTTGTTTGCTTATCTGCCGATTTTGGTAGGATATAATGCAGCAAAAGAATTCGGGGGTTCCGGTGTTTTGGGAGCAATTGCAGGAGCCATGTCAATATCAAATGCAGCTATGCCGCTGCTGGCAACCGTAAATGACAATCAGATTATGCTGCCTATTACCAATGCGGTATTTAATCCAGCCTCCGGAGGTCTTTTAGCAGCCTTGATTGCAGGTATGTTCTTTGCATTTTTGGAGAAGAAAATCAGAAAACGCATGCCGGACTTAATCGATACGTTTATAAGTCCCCTGCTGGTGCTGATTATCGGAGGAATGGTAGCGCTGCTAGTAATACAGCCGTTAGGGGCAGGGCTTACTAAGGTGATTTTTGCAGTACTTAATTTTGCATACGAAAAAATGGGTGTGGTAGGCGGATATATTTTATCAGCCGGCTTCCTGCCTCTGGTAGCGGTAGGACTGCATCAGGCTCTGACGCCAATCCATGCCATGTTAAACGATCCGGAAGGTGCCACAAAGGGCATCAACTATCTGCTTCCGATTCTGATGATGGCCGGCGGCGGCCAGGTAGGTGCCGGTATTGCTTTATATGTAAAGACGAAAAACAAAAAATTAAAAAGATATATAAGGGATTCCATTCCCGTTGGTATACTTGGCATTGGGGAGCCCATGATGTATGCGGTAACCCTGCCTCTGGGAAAATCCTTTATTACGGCCTGCCTCGGTGGAGGGATCGGCGGTGCTTTGGCAGCGCTGCTGCATCTTGGCACCGTTTCCCAGGGCGTATCGGGGGTGTTTGGGCTATTGATCGTTAAACCGGGGCAGCAGTTTAGTTTTCTTATTGCCATGCTTGCAGCCTATGCCGGTGGTTTTCTCGTAACTTACTTCTTTGGGGTTAATGAAGCCAGAATCAATGAAGTATATGGAGAGAATGAGTAATACCATATTTTAAAAGGAAAGGTTGCCATAAAGAGATTCTTTTACGCGATTTATTGGTGGCAGTATCCCAGTCGGGTCTGGGATACTGCAATGGGTGAATAGGTTGAAAAATAAATTTTTCAACCGCAAGTTTGTGCTTGCGCACCACAAACTTGATATGCACAAAGAGCGTGTGCAAGAATAGAGGTTAATATGAAAACAGGAATTTCTCTCTATTTTTCCGGTGGTATGGATAAGAACCATCTGCTGATAGAAAAGGCAGTTAAGCATGGTGTAAAGTATGCATTTACTTCACTTCACATCCCGGAGGAAACCGTAACTGACTACCGCAGGGAAACCTTGAAGCTTTTATCCCGGTGCAGAGACGGGAATTTAA
>JAEZSL010000245.1 GCA_023443925.1 Bacillota bacterium
GTATTTACTAATAAGAGAAAACCGTTGAGAAAGAATAGTAAGCTTTAACATGACATTACAGAGAGCCGCAGGTGGTGGAATGCGGTATGAGGTTTTAGCTGAATGGGCTTTTGAGGGCAACCCGAATTTTAAGTAGGCGTTGACGGTAACCATAACCGTTACTAGTATGGCATATATGTTTGTATATGAAAGAGTGGACTTTGTCAAATTGAGTGGTACCGCGGATTTTTATTCGTCTCAAGTATATTTTTACTTGGGGCTTTTTTTATTGAATGGAACTTATTTGAATACCCTGTTAATTAAAAGCCCTGACGGACAGGATCGCCCTGCGGCAGAATGCTTTATGTTGCTGGTGTTATCCGCTTCAAATCAATTCCGGTGTGATGGATAGCAGTTTACAACATTTTATAAAAACTGCCCGGAAAATGTGTCGGCGTCTCAATTTATGAATCCATTCGTGGCGAAATGAAGCGGACGGTATAAAACTTATTATTTTTACCAATTATTTATCCTAACAGATATAAAATCTTCCGGCAGCGAGAAAGAAACAGGTTTCTAAAAATCGGAGAACGATAACCGGAATAACAAGGGAGCAGAATCCCGGAAAGAAGGAGAAATTATGAAAAAAAGATTATTTTCATTATTGATTGCGGCAGTACTTACCATAAGTCTGTTAGCTGGATGCAGTGGGAAAAAAGATGGGCAGGTTACCATTGGAATCGGTCAGTTTGCGGAACACGCTTCTCTGGATAACTGTAAGAACGGCTTTTTAGCCGGACTGGAAGAAGAGGGTTATAAAGAGGGCGAAAACTTAAAGGTAGTTTTTGATAATGCCCAGGCCGACGGAGGAACAGCCAATCAGATTACCAATGATTTTGTGGCAAAAAAAGTAGATCTGATCTGCGCCATAGCAACGCCCATGGCTCAGAGTGCCTTCGGCTCTGCCAAGGATTCCAATATCCCGGTTATTTTTACGGCGGTAACGGACCCGGTGCTTGCGGAACTTGCCAAAGAAGATAAGACACCAAATGGAAATATTACCGGAACCAGTGATAAACTTCCGGTGGAAAAACAGCTGGAGATGATCCGTAAAGTGCTGCCGGAGGCAAAAACCATCGGTATTTTATACAGTACCAGCGAGATCAATTCTGTTTCTGCCATTGAAGAATATAAAGCAGCAGCTGCCGGTTTTGGTTTTGAAATCGTAGAAAGCGGTATTGCTACTCCGGCGGATATCCCTCTGGCTGCGGATAGTCTCTTGGAGAAAGTGGATTGTATCAATAATTTAACGGATAATACCGTGGTAAGCTCCCTGCCGGTTATCTTAAATAAAGCCGCAGCCAAAAAAATTCCTGTCTTCGGCAGTGAAGTGGAACAGGTTAAGATTGGATGCTTAGCTGCTGTAGGACTTGATTATTATGATCTGGGAGTTCAGACCGGTAAAATGGCCGCCCAGGTTTTAAAAGGTGAGAAAAAGGCAAGTGAAATAAACTTCCAGATAATAGAAGAAGCTGCATTTTACGGTAATACTGCAGTTGCAGAGAATCTTGGCGTAACACTGCCGGATGATCTGGTAAGCTCTTCCAAAGAGATGTTTGATAAGATCACGGAACAGCAGTAGTAAAAAATATTCCGGATAAATTCATGAAGAAAGGTGAAGGTAAATATGTTAACGATTCTTTTGGGGGTCCTCGTCGAGGGGTTTGTATATGCCATCATGGCGTTAGGCGTATACATCACTTATAAAATACTGGATTTTCCGGATCTTTCCGTGGACGGAACTTTTCCCCTGGGAGGAGCCGTAACGGCAGTGCTGATTATAGCGGGAGTAAGTCCCCTGCTGACCCTGCTGATTGCCTTTGTTGTGGGGGGACTGGCAGGAATTATAACCGGAATTATCCATGTAAAATTTAAGGTAAGGGATTTGTTATCCGGTATTATTGTCATGACAGCCCTGTATTCCATAAACTTACGTATTGCAGGAAAAGCGAACCTGCCCATCTTTACAAAGGAAACCATTTTTGAAAATTCATTTTTGGAGGGTATTATACCCGTTGGGCTGAAACCTTTTCTGGATGTGATAATTTTGTTGATCATTGTAATTATAATGAAGCTGGTACTGGATTTATATTTAAAGACAAAATCAGGTTATCTGCTGCGTTCCGTTGGAGATAACGAGACTTTGGTAACTTCCCTGGCAAAAGACAAGGGAACGGTTAAGATTGTCGGTCTTGCCATTGCCAATGCTTTTGTAGCTTTGGCAGGCTGCATCTATACCCAGAAAAGCGGGTTTTTTGAAATATCCATGGGTACCGGCACCATCGTAATCGGTCTGGCCAGTGTAATTATCGGTACAAATTTATTCCGGCACGGTTCTTTCATTAAGGCTACGACGGCGGTTATCATCGGATCGGTTATCTATAAAGCCTGTGTATCCGTTGCCATATCCCTTGGTATGGCAGCCTCTGATCTTAGACTGATTACGTCGGTTTTATTTCTGGCAATACTGATCATTGGCCAGGAACGGAAAAGGAGGGTGAAGGTTAATGCTTGAACTGCAAAATGTCAGTAAATATTATAATCCTGGAACCGTAAATGAAATGTGCCTTTTCGACCATTTTAACTTCACTGTAAAGGACCAGGAATTCGTTTCGGTGGTAGGCAGCAACGGCTCCGGAAAAACCTCCATGTTAAATATTATCTGCGGCAGTATTCCGGTGGATAACGGAACGATTTCCATCAATCACAATAATATTTCCGGTATGCCGGAATTTAAAAGGTTAAAAAAGATAGGCCGGGTTTATCAGAATCCCGCCATGGGTACCTGCCCCAATATGACGATTTTAGAGAATATGTCTTTGGCAGATAATAAAGGAAAGGCATTTAATCTGGGAAGAGGAACGGATAAAAACCGCATTGATTTTTACCGGGACAGCTTAAAAGTTTTAAACCTTGGACTGGAGGATAAATTAGAGATTCCGGTGGGTTCCTTATCCGGAGGCCAGAGGCAGGCTATGGCTCTGTTAATGTCCACCATGACACCCATTGAGTTTTTGATTCTGGATGAACATACGGCAGCTCTGGATCCAAAGACAGCGGATCTCATTATGGAACTGACGGATAAAATTGTTAAAGAAAAGCGTCTTACCACCATTATGGTTACCCATAACTTAAGATACGCCGTGGAATATGGCAGCCGGTTGATTATGATGCACCGGGGAGAGATTGTCATTGATAAGGCGGGAGCTTTAAAGGTAAACCTTCGGATTGAGAATATTCTGGATAAATTCAATGAAATCAGTATTGAATGCGGTAATTAAACGAAGACGGAAGCCCGGAAAGGCAAAGCTAAGAAAACCACAAGCTAAGAAAGCCAAACGTTATGAGAGTTAAATGCATTAAAACTAAAAGTTTGTAATTTAAGAAATGCTAGTCTACGTGTCAGGAAATGGAATCGGTACTGCAGCAGACATTCAAATTAATAACAAAATTTTATTTACCCGGGTTGTTACAATACGATCCGGGTGTTTTGCATTGTATTAAAGTTATAAAGTGATTTAACGGGTGTTAATACTTCGGAGTGCTGCTGTGCATAATCCCATTTTCAGTATAGATTTAGAAATCCATGAATCTTCAGAAATGTTTGCAGTATGGAATAACTAATTAATAAAAAAAGTCAATATAGTATAAAAGTGGCGATTTTTTCTCTGATTTTATGGAAATTTACCAGATTTATTGACGGTAACTTTTGTATCATTTATAATTCATTTATAATTTACTAAGATAAAATACATAGCATTTTTGTTTATAGATTTTAGATTAACCAGAATAATAGAAGAGGTATCAGACATGTCCATTGATCGTTTTCAATTAGTATCCAGACATAATCCGGTTCTTAAAGAGCTTGACCTGGATTCGCCCCTGACGGTGGGAAACGGGGAGTTTGCATTTACGGCCGATGTTACGGGGTTACAGTCTGTTTATAAGGAATATAAGGAAAACCATGTTCCCCTTTGTACCATGAGCCAATGGGGCTGGCATACTGCACCGGCAGGTAAACATTTCGAACAGGATATCAATTCTTTAAAGGCCCCGGAGGTATCCACCGCCAGGGAAACACTTTACTATAAACCGGAGGAGGTGTATTTAACGGAATATGATTTTGCTGGACGTACCGTAGCCTATGCAGTTGAGAAAAAAGCGGGTAATGAAGAAGTTTATGACTGGCTCCGGCAGAATCCCCACCGCTTAAATCTGGGAAGGCTGGCGTTTTGCTATGAGGGAAAAGAGTTAAAGCCGGGTGATCTCACGGATATCCGTCAGGAATTAAAATTATATGAAGGGATCTTAGAAAGCAGTTTCTGTATAAAGGGTAAGAAGTGTCTGGTGCGGACCGCCTGTCACAGTAAGGATGCCGTACTTGGAGTATCGATCGAATCGGAAGCACTTGCTGGCGGCAGCCTTACTGTGCACCTTATATTTCCCTATGGTTCACCGGATATCACCGCGTCTGATTTTAACCGGACCGGGTATCATAGCAGCAAGATCCTAAAACAGGAGCAAGGAAGTCTGCTTTTGTTAAGAACCCTTGACAGGGACAGCTATTATGCCGGTTTATACGGTGACGAAAAGTTGCAGTTTACACAGCTTAACCCTCATGATTTCTCTGTAACCGGCACCGGGAACCACCTGGATTTTACCCTGGCTTTTTCGAAAGAAAAAGGGGAGATGGTGTACAGTACGGATACCGTGTTTCAAAACAGCCGGAGGGCATGGAAAAATTTCTGGGAAATGGGTGGTATCATCGAGCTTAATAAATCCAGGGATCCCCGTGCCATAGAACTGGAACGCAGAATTATATTATCCCAGTATTTATCTGCCATACAGTCCTGCGGCTCCATGCCGCCACAGGAAACCGGACTGACCTGTAACAGCTGGTACGGCAAGTTTCATCTGGAAATGTACTTGTGGCACTGTGCATATCTTCCTTTATGGAACCGTACCGGGCTGCTGGAACGCAGCCGCCCCTGGTACCGTAAAAATCTGGAGCCAGCCAGGAAAAACGCCGCAAAGAACGGATATGAGGGAGCCAGGTGGCCGAAAATGGTAGCTTATGACGCCATTGACAGTCCTTCTATGATTGCTACCCTGCTGATCTGGCAGCAGCCCCACATTATCTATATGCTGGAGCTGGCTTATGAAAGCGGGAAAGACTTAAGCTTCTTAGAGGAATACTGGGAGGTTGTCAGGGAAACCGCGGATTTTATGGCAAACTATGCAATATGGAATCCGGTGACAGGAAAGTATGACCTAAGGTCCCCCATTATTCCTGCCCAGGAAGAGCACGATCCTAAAATTACGGTAAATCCGGCCTTTGAGGTGGAATACTGGAGATTTGCCTTAAAGTTAGCCGCTAATTGGGCAAGACGCCTTGGAAAAGAAGCGGGCAGCTGGCAGGAAGTTTCAGAATGTATGGCGGAATTACCGGTGAAGGACGGTCTTTATCTTGCCCATGAAAACTGTCCGGATACTTTTACGGAATTTAACAGAGACCATCCGTCTATGCTGGGAGCATACGGCCTGATTGCCAGTGACAGGATATCGGAGGAATATATGAGAAATACTCTGAATAAAGTGCTGGAATGCTGGGATTTCTCTACGATGTGGGGCTGGGACTTTGCTATGATGGCTATGACTGCGGTACGTCTGGGAGATGCGGATACGGCCATTGATATACTTTTAAAAGATACACCAAAAAACTCCTATGTAGCAAGCGGCAATAATTTTCAGAAGCTTCGGACGGACCTGCCTTTATATCTTCCGGGAAACGGTTCGCTGTTACTTGCTCTCCCTATTATGACAGCCGGATATCCTGGCTGCAGGGAAGAACTTCCGGGGTTCCCGAAAGACGGAAGGTGGACGGTAGAATACGAAGGCATATCGCCGTTTCCCTATTGATTAAAGGATGCTGATGTTACCGGCATTAGTATAAAAGGTCTGTTCGTGTATTTAATATTTACTCTAATAATCATTCAGAATACAAAGTTGACCTTTTGCCCTCGTAATCATTAGGTAATTGTGAAACTATAATAATGTATCTATCTACCATGCAATTAATTTGCCTATTAGACTTTTTGCTTCCTGTTTTGCTTCGGCAGCAGTTCTAAATTATTGTCTGAGATAATCCATACCTGGCAAGAAGAAACGGAAGTCCAGAATATATCTATTTTACAATCGAGCCTGTTCGGATTGAAAAATCGGACAGGCTTGAGCATTAAATGAGCCTTATGGGCTAAAAATTATTTGATATTTTAAAAAGGGAGAGTACCAAATGAGAGACTATAACGGTATAAAACTGCCGTACTTAATCAGTAACGGCATGATATTACAGCGGGACAGCCAGGTGAAAATATGGGGTGGTGCAGCACCGTCGCAAAAACTGATGCTTTTGTTTTGCAATAAAGAGTTTACAACTATAACCGGTACGGACGGTAATTGGGAAATCATAATGGAGGGTTTAAAAGCCGGAGGGCCTTATGACCTGAATATTACCTGCGGGAACAGTCATACAAAAGTCCGGGAGGTAATGATTGGAGATGTCTGGGTGCTGGGCGGACAGTCCAATATGGAGATGCCCTTTGAGCGGTCCCTGGATTTGTTCGAAGAGGAGCTAAAACAGGCAGAGTATCCCTATATCCGTAAATTTGCCGTACCGGAAGCATATGACTTTCATGGACCCAGGGAAGAATTGGACGGCGGAGGCTGGATTCCGGTTACACCGGGGACTGTGTCTGACTTCAGCGCCGCAGGCTATTTTTTTGCAAAAAGGATATATGAAAAATATAAAATACCCATCGGCCTGATTCATACCGCTGTCGGAGGAACACCTGCCCAGGCCTGGCTCAGTGAAGCGGCATTAGCCGGTTTTCCCCGTTTTCATGACTTGTTATTAAAGTATAAAGAGGACAGTTATGTGCAAAGTAAATTTGAGAAGGATACCGCCTGTACCGCTGACTGGTACGGCAATCTCAACGGAACAGATCTGGGACTTCAAGCTCATATAACCTGGTATGACACAGAGTTTGATGATTCGGACTGGAAGGAGATGGATCTCCCGGCCAGCTTTAAAGATACGGAACTGGAGGAATTAAGAGGAGCTGTCTGGTTTAGGAAGGAGTTTTTTATATCCGGGGAAATGAAACCCAATCCTGTAAAATTAGTTCTGGGTACTATCATTAACGGTGATAATACTTATATCAACGGTGTTAAAATCGGATCCAATGATTCCTTATTTGCCAGACGAAGGTATGAGGTTGTGCAGGGGGTGTTAAAGCCTGGTAGAAACATTCTGGCTGTCCGGGTTATTATGACAAGGCATATGGGAGCTTTCGTAACGGATATGCCTTATTTCCTGCAATCAGGTGACAGCCGCATCCCTTTAAGCGGCACCTGGAGATACCGTATCGGAGCGGTAACCGGCCAGCTGGCACCGACGGAAACAATCATATTTAAACCGGTGGGAGCTTATAACAGCATGATTTATCCCTTAAGAAAATATGCCCTTAAAGGAGTGCTCTGGTATCAGGGGGAGTCCAATACTGATTATACGGAGGATTACACGGAATTATTTGAAGCGGTGATAAAAACCTGGAGAAGTACCTGGAACCTGGGTGATTTCCCGTTTCTTTATGTACAATTAGCCAACTACTGCCCCTGGAGAATGGAACCGGAGATCAGCAAATGGGCTCAGATAAGAGAAGCGCAAAGAAAGGCGTTAAAAATCTCCGGTACCGGAATGGCCGTTATTTGCGATGCGGGAGAATATAATGATATACATCCCAGGGATAAAAAGACGGTGGGAGACCGGCTGGCTTTCCTTGCCATGAATCTGGTTTACGGCGAGGATATGGTAAGCAGCGGCCCGCTTTACCAGCATAAGGTAATAGAAGGGAATAAAATCCGTCTATATTTTACCGGGACAGGCAGGGGCCTGAAGGTAAAAGGTGAACGGTTAGAAACTTTTGCCGTCAGTGTTGGAGACGGGGTATTTGCAGATGCCGACGCATTTCTGGACGGTAATACCGTAGTTGTATCAAGTGATGCAATCAAAACCCCGGCTGAGGTTCGCTATGCCTGGTCGGATAATCCGGAGGCAGCCAATCTCTTTAACGAAGAAGGATTTCCGGCTTCTCCATTTACAACGGAAAGATAATGTGCGGTCATTCATAAGCAGCCAAAGGGCACTGTTTAACAAAAGACACAAGAGGTAACACATGAGTCAGTAATTAAGAATGAAAATTTTTATAAGCGTGTGTGTAAGACGACAAAATATCTTAATCTATATTGTACAAAATAGCATAAATTTACTGTCTGGTTTTGTTAATTATTTGTAGTTTTTATATGGAAATAACAGGTGTGCATCCTGGTTTTATGTAAAATATAAAAACTCTAAGTAGTAAATATAGTTATAAAAATAGATATATTCAAAATTTTTTATGGAAATAATCCTTTTATATTGACTGTAAAAAGGTTTGGTTGTATTGTGTTACTGTAATATTACATAAAAATTATCGAGGAGGCATTTTTTATGAAACTTAAAAGAGTATTGGCTTTATTTTTGGCTATTTTGATGACAGCATCATTAGCAGCCTGTAAAGGAAAAGACACAAAAACTGATACCGGTGCAAACACAGAACAGACAGGCAGCGAAGACACCACAGCTTCCGAGACGCCATCGGACGGCGAGCAGGTAGTTTTGCGTATGGGCTGGTGGGGTTCCCAGGCACGTCATGACAAAACGATTCAGGTAATCGAAATGTATGAAAAGGAAAATCCTAATGTAAAAATCGAGTATGAATTCTACGATTATGACGGATATTTTACAAAACTTAATACACTGGTGGCTTCTGACAAAGTATGGGATATGTTCCAGCTGGGCGGCAATTTTCCGGCCTACTTAAGTAAAATTGTGACGGTAGATGATTATATCTCCTCCGGTGTTATCGATACTTCAAAGACTACCGATGCTTTTTTAAAAACCACCCAGTATGAAGGAAAACAGATCGGTATTTCCAATGGTGTTAATACTTACGGTATTGCTTATGATCCCGCACTGTTTGGTGAAGCCGGTGTAGCAGAACCTACCGAGAACTGGACCTGGGAGGAATATGCAGCTGCATGTAATACCATTCATGAAAAATTGGGTATTTTCGGTAGTTCAAAATTTGACGATTTTGCTGCCGGCTGCGGTTCCGGTATACCTCAGGCAGATATTAAATTTAATTTCTATGCGACCACCAATGACGGACTTGGTTTTGATGATTACAACTTATTAACGGATTATATCCAGATGAGAGCAGATCTTACCGCCTCCGGCGCATATCCGGATCCGGGTGCCCTTGCAGAAATCAAGGATATTGAAGGCGATTATCTGGTAACCGGAGAAGCAGCCATGACCTGGGTAGCCAGCAACCAGTTTATCGCTCTTGCCCAGGCAGCAGGAAGAGAATTAAAATTAGCTCCTATTCCCAGAAAAACTGCCGACGGCCCTGCCGGCGCTGCAATCCAGTCCTCCCAGATGTTCTGCATCTCCCAGGATTCCCCCTATCCGGAAGAAGCAGCCAAATTCTTAAATTACTTCTGGACCAGTGAAGAAGCCAATAAGATTTTAGCCGGTGAACGCGGCATGTCTATCTTCTCTAATGTAACCGATGCACTGGCTCCGGATTTAACAGCAGAACAGGTAGCAGCCAATGAGTTCGTTAATCTGGTAGGCAGCTTTGAAGTAGGAGAAACCAATCCGGTTAGTCCCGAACCTTATCAGGCCATCACCGATTACTATAACTTAACCATCCAAAAGGTAATATATGGTGAACTTACACCGGATGAAGGTGCGAAAGGTTTTTATGATTTTGCCTCTTCCCAATTTAAATAAAGTTATATAACCCACGTAATAACTGTTAATTAGAACTCTTTACTATGACATGAATAGTGTAAGAGTTCTAATTAGCTAAAGCGGCGGCAGTTTAAGCCAATAGAATGGTATTTTTTCAATGGACATAAGGAGGCTCCTAAATGAAAAGAAATGATAAGAGCGCAGTCAGAAAGTTTATTTACAAAGAAACTACGGTAGGGTATGTATTCGCTTTGCCGTTTATCATAGGCTTCTTAGGATTTACGCTCATTCCGATTTTATCTTCTTTGTATTACTCTTTCACTGATTATAATTTAATAAAAAAAGAATCCTGGATTGGCATTGATAATTATATAAAGCTGTTTCAGGACGACAGATTCTGGATGTCTCTAAAAGTAACGATGAAATATGTTTTAATTTCGGTTCCTTCCAAGCTGTGTTTTGCTTTATTAATTGCTATGTTATTAACCCGCAAAACAAAACTGACCGGTTTTTACAGGTCCTTATTTTATGTTCCTTCCTTAATCGGCGGCAGCATTGCAGTTGCGCTGGTCTGGAAGGAGTTATTTTCACGAAACGGTCTTATCAATCAAGCACTTGGTATACTAAGCATAAAGCCGGTATCCTGGTTCGGTGATCAGAGAATGGCTATGATTCCTTTAATTCTTATGACTGTCTGGCAGTTTGGTTCCAGTATGATTATATTTGCTGCGGGACTAAAAGAAATCCCGGTTACTTATTATGAAGCAGCTAAAATTGACGGTGCCAACCGCTTAAGGGCCTTTTTGCATATTACGGTGCCCGGACTGTCACCGGTTATCCTCTATAATCTGATTATGCAGACGATATCTGCTTTTATGTCCTTTACACAGGCCTTTGTTATAACAAAAGGCGGCCCCAATGATGCAACAAATTTCTATGCTTTATACATGTATGACCATGCCTTTAAATATTATGACATGGGCTACGCCAGTGCAATGTCCTGGGTTATGCTAATTATCATGAGTGTGATTACCCTGATCATCTTCAAGACTTCAAAACGCTGGGTATTCACTGAAGCAGGAAATTAAGGAGGAGCTGCAATGAATTTGAAAACTAAGAAAATTTTAAATAAAAATCTATATCACCTGTTTGTTCTGCTGGCGGGATTTGTTATGATTTATCCGGTTTTGTGGATGATCAGCGGTTCGCTTAAGAATAATACGGAGATACTCAACGGTTCTCTAAATCTAATCCCCCCGGCCTGGAGATGGGATAATTTTGTCAGAGGCTTTAAGGGGTTTGGAGGAACCAGCTTTCGTACCTTTTTTACCAACTCCTTTATCATAGCAGGTATTGCAACGGCAGCCACCGTATTCAGTTCCGCCTGTATTGCCTATTCCTTTTCAAGACTGAAGTACAGAGGAAGAAAACTGCTCTTTACCCTTATGATTATGACTTTACTATTGCCGGGGCAGGTGCTTTTAATTCCCCAGTATGTTATGTATAACGAGATGGGGCTGGTGCCGTCCATTATTCCTCTGGTCCTTCCCCACTTTTTAGGTCAGGCTTTCTTTATCTATCAGATGATGCAGTTTATGGCGGGTATTCCCAGGGAATTAGACGAAGCGGCCTTTGTAGACGGCTGCAGTAAATACGGAATTTTTACCTATGTGGTTATGCCCCTGTTAAAACCGGCAATTATCACTACAGTTATAATCCAGTTCTACTGGAAATGGGATGATTTCCAGGGACCTTTGGTATATTTAAGCCAGCCCAAATCCTATACCGTATCTATCGCTTTAAAGCTTTTTGCAGATTCTTCTTCAAGAACGGATTACGGGGCCATGTTTGCTATGTCCACTTTATCCTTAATCCCGGTATTTTTAATCTTCCTGTTCTTTAACCGGTATCTTACAGAAGGGATCAGCACCAGCGGGCTGAAGGGGTGATAAGTATGATTCAGAATCCTATTTTAAGGGGCTTTTGCCCGGACCCCAGTATAATCCGGGTCGGAGAAGATTATTATATTGCCACTTCCACCTTTGAATGGTGGCCGGGAGTTAAGTTATTTCATTCCAGGGATTTAAAACACTGGGAGCAGCTACCTTCCCCGTTAAACCGGATAAGCCAGCTGGATATGACAGGTGATCCTGCTTCCGGCGGTATCTGGGCACCGTGCCTGAGCTATGATAACGGAATTTTTTATTTGGTTTACACCGATGTAAAGACCAAGAAAGGCCGTTATTATAACAACCACAATTTTGTAGTACAGACTTCGGATATTCGGGGAGAATGGTCCGAACCTCCTTATTTAAACAGAACCGGCTTTGACCCATCCCTGATTCATGACAGAGACGG
>JAEZSL010000282.1 GCA_023443925.1 Bacillota bacterium
CATTGAAGGCATTGGCATAAGGATCCATACATACGAATTCTGCCTGTTTCTGGATTACCCCTTCCAGAATTTTGCGCAAAGAAGCATCTTCTTTCGCGTATTTTACATAGGGTCTTACCTGAGCGGCGGAGTCTCTGAGCCACATAGCTGGTATATCTCCCGTAATAACAAAGCTGCTTTGATCTTCTAAAGTTTTTACCGTAGTTTCAATAGTATTCAGAAAACACTGTTTTGCCAATGGTGCCAGTGCCGGATACTTATCGGCATAAAACTCTTCTAACCGGCTGCCTGCTTTAATCAATATCTCTGGTATAATTTGCGTCATATTTTCATCCTCATCTATTTTAGTATGATTTTTTATAATCCTTCCAGGATCGTGGTTTCACTGATTTGACGGTTAATGCCGTCAATATAAAATGTTTTGATTTCATAAGCCTTAATTGAAAGCTCTGCGTTAATTTTTAAAACAGGTATATGAAGCCTTACTTCCTGGTCTTTGCCGGTACTTTCGTATAACCTCAGGATATAACCATCTTTCTTTTCTGCTTTTTTAAATGCAGAAATAATAACTTCTTTATTGCTTAAGGTAATAAAACTTCCAGGCTTCTCACCTTCTCCCGGAGGGCAGTAAGCCATACCATATGGTTTCTCGTTAAAGGACTGGGCCAGACTGTCGGCATTGCGAAGCATTTCTTCTCTGCTGCCGGCATTGATACGGAAATGATAGATTCTTTCACCCTGTTCCATACGAGGTGCATATTGTTCTTCATGCAGTGCTTTACCCATAACGAAATCCGCCGCGGTATAACCCGCTGACCGGAGTAAGGTTATGCCTAATTTACCTTCTTCATAACTGGAGCCGTAAGTTCCGTCATTCATGATCAAGACAGCCTGGTCTGAAGCTCTGTCACCGCTTAAAACCCACTTCTGGGAAACCGTCTCTTCACCGTTTCCTTTTAGTTCTTCCCTGGCAAACATAATCTGTCCCATATAAATTCCGTCATTTCCATTACCAGTTTCAAGCATCAGCTTTAAATACTGTTCTTTTTCATGAAAATCTACCAGTACTTCCACATCAAATGCAGTCCCTTTTTTAGGCAGTTTATAACGGACGCAGGCTTTTGAACTCTGAAGACCGAATACAGCTTCTACCACTGTACGCACTTCACCGTCTTCAATTACCCTTACGGAAGGAATAACTTTATCGTTTAATCCGGAGAAGGCACTGCCATCATGGGGATTTAAAAGCTGAAAGGTTCTGCAGCCGTAGGAAGCGCCGGAACCAATTCCCCATGGATTATAAACATCATCCGTCATATTCAGTGCAAAGCTTCCCATACCAAGCTGTTTTTTTCCGTTAACCTCATAAGCATCCACCAGACCGGTTCTGGTATTAATCACAACCTTCATCTGTCCGTTATCAAACTTATATTCCTTACTGGAAACAATGGGGTCATATGCGGGTCTTTCTTTCAAAGGTTTAAAATGCACATCCATACGGTTCATTGAGGCTGCTTTTAATGTTGTCTGCACCACAACTTTCTTTCTCCAGTCAATGGCAAAATTACTGTCTTCCTTTTCTGCCTGGGTAGGTATCCTTTCTCCATTAAAAACAACTTCCGGATACATAAAATCCGTTGTCCAGTTTTGTTTGGGCAAACCGGTTTCACATTCAAAAACTCCGGTAATATCATATGGATGGGGGTTATAAAACATAATAACGGAGGTACCGTCTTTAACTTTCTCTTCTCCTGCCGCCAATGCAATAAAAGAAGTGAGCTTCTCCCTGGACATAAGCTCCAGACCATGATCCAGTATCCTAAGCGTATCTTCTTCCACATATTTTGAACCGGAACCCGGAAGTGCATCATGAAATTCAGAAAATATCAGATCCTTTACAGCCTCTTTAAATACTTCGCGTTTATAAGGTTTATCAAATTGTATGGCAGCTGCAGCCGCCATCTTTTCCGCAGTATATATCTCATTTTCCAGTAATCTGTGCTTTTGTTTTACTCTGATCTGGGACGTGTAACAGCCTTGAGCCACCGGATTTAAACCGTGTTCAACAATAGGAAGTTCTTTCTTTAAAGATATTAGTTCCTGAAAATACGCTTCCGGCCTGGAATGAACAATCCGTAACTCTTTCTCCTCTTGTATCTTTTTCCGTAAATCCGTTAAATCTTTACGGGAAGGGCCGCCGCCATGGTCGCCGACTCCCCATAAAAACAGAGTTACTTCCTCCTCTTCCTTCTGCGACAAAAAGCCGGTCAGTTCCTCTGCGGCCATCCCCCATACCGAATTATAATTTTCGTCGGAACGATGCACAATCAGGGAAGAACCGGCAAAGCCCTTCCATATAAAGTCCTGGCTGTCAAAGTCAAATCCGTTCTTTGCCGGTCTGCAGACAATATAGGAATCATATCCGGCCAACTGCAGGATCTGCACTAATCCTTTAGAATGCCCAAAGGAATCAAAATTAATGGCGGTTGTCGGACGACTGCCAAAATTATCTTCAAAAAACATACGACCTTCCAGAATATTTCGAATAATGGATTCACCTGAAGGCATGTTACAGTCCGGCTGCAAATACCAGCCGCCCATTATATTCCACTTTTTTAAGGCTACTAACTCCTGAATCTTCTTAAATAATTTATCATTGTTGTCTTTTACCCACTGATATAATATTGCTTCATTATGATTAAACGTAAATTCCTCAAACTCCTCGATTAAATCAGCAGCTGTCCGGAAGGTGGAGAGACTTTCCGTACAGCCCTCTTCCCAGCGCCATAGCCAAACCGGATCCAAATGCGCATTTGAAATCAAATGTATATTTTTCATTATTACTCCCGTCTGTGTGTTAACACACACTCACTATACCTAATTTAGCTTCGTACAAAACCAAAATAAGCACCTCAAATAAACTTTCTTATAAAGTTAATAAACCAACCTACAAAGTCAAATAAACCAACCTGAAAATATGTATACCAGACAAATTTTATAGCAGGAACCCATATAATGGGCTAGCCTGGAATTTGTCTGTAATTAAATACTATTTTTTATATTTACCCCCAGTCATTTTCCTATGAACTACTTAACTTACCAAAGCTCTACTTAACTTTTTCTATAGACTACTTAGTTTTTTTTAGACTTTTTCGCTTTTCTGATAGCCTACTTAACTTTTTCTCATAGACTACTTCGCTTTTCTGATAGCCTACTTAATTTTTTCTCATAGACTACTTCACTTTTCTGATGATCTACTTAACTTTTTCTTATGAACTACTTCGCTTTTCTCAAGGTCGACTTAACTTTTTCTTATGAACTACTTCGCTTTTCTCATGGTCTACTTAACTTTTTCTTTATTGTACTAGTGCGTTTGATATACATGTATTATATATATCATATAATAATATGTCAATATACTATTTGGATATTCTGACTATTTATATTACAATGAAACCATCGATTCTATAAATATAGCATTAAACACATATCTCCTATTTTAACTAATATTCGACAATGTTATATCAATTGTTAAGCTAAACATTATCTCCTTACTCCTACTTTCAAACATTTCATTTACTTACTGATGATTTTATAGGGAATTAACTGAGGTTCCACATTCTTGCTCCCATTTATGGTTTCCGCCAAAACCCGGATACTGTTTTTACCAATTGCTATTTCATCCTGTTCCACGTAGGTAAGATGCATGATTTCGTCGGAAATGTTCTTGGGACTGTCAAAACAGGCAATACTTTTTTCTTTTTCCTGCCCAAGCTGGCATAATGCCCGGTAAATAATTGATGCAATCGAATATTCTACCGCAAAAAATGCGGTTACTTCCGGGTGTCTCCGGATAAAACTCTTTATTTTGTCCATATCGTCAACGGATAGATCATAATTATGGTACGAAGGCAGAGTGGATTTTAAATCAGTAATCCACATAGACTCATTGGTAACAATGCTGTGTTCCATATGACAGTCCACAAATCCCCGGTGACGGTCTTCTACCGTAGAAGTATCTACCGACATAGGAGCCACATAACAGATATAACGGTGTCCGGCACCCAGCAGGCGATCTGTGAGTTCCTTGGCTGCCATATAGTTATCTGTTCCCACATAGGAAATGGGAATCCCCTTTAACATACGGTCAATTAAAACCGTAGGATAATTCTCCAGCGATAATTTTAGCACTTTTGAATTATAATTCTCGTCATGAACACACATAATAATCAGACCGCTTACCCCAATATCCAGAAGTTTATCTATGGATGCTGTCTCTTCGTCCTTACTTCCGTAGGAACACTTTAATACCATGGAGATTCCTTGTTTTTTACATTCCTGCTCCATTCCAAGAAGTATCTTATATCCATAACTATCTCCGAAGGAATCCATAACGACACCAATTAACCGTTGATTACGGCTGAAATTATAAGAAATATCTGACTCTGTCTGCTCTTTTGTACTATCTTCCGAAACATAGGATCCTTTTCCTGGCTTCCTAACAATAAGGTTACGAGCCGCAAGCATCTCCAGTGCTTTTTTGCTGGTGATTCTGCTTACGTTATAAGCTTTTGATAATTCGCTTTCTGATGGAAGAAGACTGCCCACAGGGTATCTTTTTGTCTGTATACCTTCAAGAATGTCATTATAGATCTTTTCATACAAAGTATCCTTCTTCAAAATTCTCACCCTCCAAACTTCTAAATGATATATCATTATGTTATCATTTATATCAGATGACGTCAATACAAAAAATTAAAAGTGCCGCTTAATTATTACAATTTTCACAATTAAACGACACTTTATCCAATAGATTTTATATAGCGAAATATTAGTACACTTATAAAAGATTCGATCAAAATAATTATGTAAGCAATCCGCAAATATTATTTATCTTCAATCTGCCAGTCAATGGGCTCCAATCCCTGTTCCTCAAGAAACTGATTGGCCTTACTGAAAGGCCTGCTTCCGAAGAAACCTCGGTAGGCAGATAGCGGACTTGGATGGGGGGCTTCCAGAATAAGGTGTTTTGGATTATTTAGCATTGCTTTTTTCATCTGTGCCGGACGTCCCCATAAAATAAATACGATAGGCCGATCCTGATCATTGACTGCCTTTATAACCGCATCGGTAAATCTCTCCCACCCTTTCCCCTGATGAGAATTTGCCTGATGTGCTCTTACAGTAAGCACCGTATTTAATAGCAAAACACCTTGCTGGGCCCATTTTACGAGATAACCGTTATTAGGTATTTTGCATCCCAGATCATCCTGCAGTTCTTTATATATATTGACCAGGGATGGCGGTACCTCGACTTCCGGTTTAACTGAAAAACATAATCCATGCGCCTGGTTGTCATTATGATATGGATCCTGACCGATTATCACAACTTTAACCTGCTCCAGAGGTGTTAAATGAAAAGCGTTAAAAATATCATCCGCTTTCGGAAAAACCAGATAATTATTATATTCATTGCGGATATATTTATATAAATCTGAATAATATGTTTCATGAAATTCACTGCCGATTACCTTTAACCAGTCATTTGTTATTGCGCTCATACCTGTAACTCCTTAAAATAAATATTTCAGCACTGCTGCTTTGTGGAATTTGCATACTCCTCGATGCATACCATATTTCGTGTATGCAAAAATTTATGGCTATGGCATACTTACATAATAATAATACCAGCTTAAAGCCATAAACTATTATTAAAATAAATTATCTTTATTCAAAGATCAGAATTTTATTTATTTAATCTTATACTGATACCCTTAGTTTTTAAAAATCTCTTTAAATCAAAGATTTCCATCTCTTTATAATGAAACAGGGAAGCTGCCAGTACAGCGTCTGCTTTTCCTGTAGTCAGGGCATCATAAAAGTGTTCCATTTTACCTGCACCGCCGGAAGCAATTACCGGTACTGATACATTCTCTGATATGGTCTGTGTCAGCTCTAGGTCATAACCATCCTTGGTACCGTCACAGTCCATACTTGTAAGCAGAATTTCTCCTGCTCCTAATTTAGCTGCCTTTATTGCCCATTCAACTGCATCGATTCCCATATCAATCCGTCCGCCGTTTTTATAGATATTCCATCCTGTTCCGTCTTCTCTGCGTTTTGCATCAATGGCAACAACTACGCACTGGCTTCCGAATTTATCAGCAGCTTCTGATATGAGGGAAGGATTTAGAATGGCGGCCGTATTTACCGCAATCTTATCTGCTCCTTCTCTTAAAATCACTTTAAAGTCATCAACGGTACGGATGCCGCCGCCAACAGTAAATGGAATAAAAACAGTTTCCGCTACACGGCGTACCATATCATGTTTTATCGTTCTTGCATCGGAAGAAGCGGTAATATCCAAAAATACCAGTTCATCGGCACCTGCTTTATCGTAAGCTGCACCGACCTCCACCGGATCTCCTGCATCTCTTAGGTTCACAAAATTTATCCCTTTCACAACCCGTCCGTTGTGTACATCAAGACATGGAATGATTCTTTTAGTAAACATAGTTTCCTCCTATAATGCTGCGAAATTTTTAAGTATCTTCAGGCCGATATCACCGCTTTTTTCCGGATGGAACTGGCAGGCAAAAATATTATCTTTTTCAACAGATGCGTGTATTAATGTGCTGTAATCCGTGGTTGCTGCAACCTCTGCCTCATTTTGGGCTTTCAGATAATAGGAATGAACAAAATATACGTAAGCATGATTTTCGATTCCGTCAAAAAGCTTTGAGCCGGTTTTTATCTCCAGGGAATTCCATCCCATATGCGGAATTTTATGGCCAGCCTTATCAGGAATCCGGACAATCTGACCTTTAAGAATACCCAGGCCCGGTACGCCTGACGACTCTTCGCTGCTTTCAAACAAAAGCTGAAGTCCTAAACATATACCTAAAAAAGGGTTGCCGGAATCAGCCACATCTTTTATAGTTTGTACTAATCCGTAGCTGTTGAGTTTATCCATGGCTACCCCGAAGGAACCAACTCCTGGCAGTATTACCTTATCTGCTTTTAATAACTCGTCCCTGTTTCTCGTAATTACCGTAGTTTCTCCTAAATAATTAAGCGCTTTTTCAACACTTTTTAAGTTCCCGGCATCATAGTCAATTATAGCAATCATTACGTACCATACCTTTCTAAAGTATTACATGCTTCTCTTTTAATAGAATAAGCATAAAGAGTTTTATATATTCAAAACCCTTTATGCCTCATTGCAAAATATTATTCTCCTTTTTCCAGAACAGTATTTATTACCTTTATACTATACTGGGTTTGATCTTCACTGTCATTTAATGCGGCAGCTTCTTTTTCTGTAATATTAAACTGTTTATCTAATTTATCCAGAATCTGTTCTTTTACATAATCTAAATCCGATTTTATTCCAAGGTCAGCGGCAGTTTTTATGTGTTTGTCATAGCGCTTCAGTCCCTTTAGCAGGGAGTCCAAAGCTTCCGGATACATATTTATGTCAAGGTAATTCTGATATGAATTCAGCTCTTTCTGTATAAACATAACTGTCATAATTTTATTATAGATTACTTCATCTTTTTCTCTGATATCAAGTCCGTATATATCATTATATGCTTCGTCATATCTTCTTCTTGAGAAATCGGTGTTGGCATTCTCTATATCCAAAGAGTATGAATATGTATCAGTTCCTATTATAACAAACCCTCCGATTAAGATAAAAAAGGTCATGACAAAAATGACAGCTAATTTATTAATTTTAATATTATCTTCAGGATCAGCAACCACTTCCGCTTTCTTAGGCTTAGGTTCCTTTTTAGCCTTTTTTGCTTTAACCGCAGGTTTCTTTTTAACCTGTTTTTTCTTGGCTTCCTTCTTCTGTTTGGCTTTCGCCTTTTTATCTGTCTCTTCTTTTTCCTCTGCAGCTTTATTCGCGCTTACTTTTTTTGCAATTTTTTTAGGTTCCGTTTTCTTCTTAGCTTTCTCTGCTTTTTTCTTTTCGGCTTTTTTACCCGCTTTTGCATCTTCCGCTAATTTCCCATCAGCACTGTCACCATCAGATTTTTTCTTATTCTTTTTACCAAAAACTTTCTGAAAGAAACTCATTTTTTTCTCAGCTTTGCTTTCTGCAGGCTCCAAAGCTTTCGCAGCAGGAGCTGATGGAATTCCAATATCCGGCTTTGGCTCCTCTTTATCACTCAGGGTATCAACAGCACTTAATACATCAGAAAAAATACCGCCAACGTCACTTGCACCAAGCGGTTTGTCTTCTTGGGGCAGCTCTTCTTCAAATCCATCGGCTATTTCAGATGGCAGATCTTCAATCGAGAATAAATCCTGTGGTTCCGCCATTACCTCATCCTGAGTGCTGTTTACCTCATTATTCACAGCCTTATCTGAAGCACTAATACTGTTTTTTGCAATATTTGCCTCATCCTGTGCAGAAATCATGTCCAATAATGCCAGTAAATCTTCATCCGTATCTTCCATCTCAATATTCTCATCCGGATCAAAATAGGTTTCATCTGCATCATCCATATGATTTTCATCCTCAAAATCCTGCAGCATTGATAAGATATCATCTTCTGTAGTTTTATTTACTTCATTTTCTTTATCGAATTCGTCTCTCAAAATTTTTTCATCCTGTTTCGTAATATTTTGTGTTTTTCTTCTATTTAATAAGATTTTATCCTCAAATGCAGATAAACCATTATTATTACTCATATTCGTAAAATCAGAATTAACATCAGGCCTTATCTTTTGGGGTTGCATGTTATTCGGATTGTTAGTAACAGATGCTAACAGGTTGTCCAGATAAGATTCATTAAACTTTGCTCTATTTTTATCATAACAATCCTTACAATATTCCTCACTCTCCGGAATCTGTGTTTTACACAGGCTGCATACCGCCATCCGCATACCACTCCTCACAAAATTCGATTACTGCTATTTTATATTATTCTGTAAATAAATGCAAGCAGATAGCTAAATATACATTCCTATCGTAAACATTATTCCATTAATGCAATATGTATTGATCCATCACTTCAACCAGCGATCCAATTTCCGGTTTTGAAATTTGAGCATCTGCACCGATTACTTCCCCTTTTTTCTTCATTTCCTCGTTAATTAAGGATGAAAATATGATTACGGGCAAACTTTTAAGTTCGGGATCTGTTTTGATTAGCTTGGTAAGGTGATGCCCGTCCATTTGAGGCATCTCAATATCGGTAATAATACATTTTACACTTCTTTCAATATCATGATCTTCTTTGATTTTTCTTAGTTTATTCCAGGCTTCCAACCCATTCACAGTTGACATTATATTAGTATAACCAGCCCTTATTAAGCATTCCTGAATCAGTTTACTAAGCAGGGGCGAATCTTCTACAATCAAAATTGGTGCCTCATTACGATTTCTTACTCCTAAATGATTAATGTCAGATATTTTCAAACCGGTCTCAGGACTAATATCGGATATAATTTTCTCAAAATCAAGTACTATAATCAATTTTTCACTAATTTTGATGATTCCCGTTGCGATTGCATTGATGGTTTCATCCGGCTTATTGATGTCTTCCCATGAAACACGGTGGATTCCTACTACTCCATGTACGTGAAAAGCAACATTCAGTTTATTAAAATTTGTAACAATATTCATATCAGTTGTTTGATTTACCGTATCCGGAGTATTTAAACATTTGGCCAGATTAATTACGGTAATAATGGTATCTCTTGGCATAAAAATACCTTCTATACCCGGATGGGCGTTCGGTATTGGGGTTGGAGCATGATAGGGTAATATTTCTCTGATCTTGGCTACATTAATTCCATAAAAGTTATTACCAACTTTAAATTCTAATATTTCTAATTCATTCGTTCCGCTTTCTAACAATACTCCCGTGCTCATGCTAATTTCCTCCGTTATGTAAAAACTCTTTCCGTTAATTTCTATTTATACATATTATATTATATTATTCTATAAAATTCAAACTTATTTGATAATTTTCGGCATTAAAAAAGGCCTAGAAATTCTATGATTCAGAACTTTTAGGCCTATATTACTAAACTAATTTTATTCATATTTCTCTTTTTCCTACACTAACACATTAAATTCAATCCGTAAATGAACAATTACCATATAAGAAATTCTCTTGGAGTTTCCTATTTTTGGTCAAGCCCTCGACCTATTAGTATTAGTCAGCTGCATGCATTACTGCACTTCCACCTCTAACCTATCCACCTTGTCGTCTTCAAGGGGTCTTACTAGCTTATGCTATGGGATATCTTA
>JAEZSL010000397.1 GCA_023443925.1 Bacillota bacterium
CTTTCAAAATTTCTGCCCTGAAACAGAACACTAATCCCCAAATCCTGCATGTCGTAATTTCCTTTCTATCACTGTAAATAAAACCGATACCGGCAATAAAATGATTAAATACGCAATTACCAGCATAAACAAAGCTTCCGTCGTTTCATAATACAAGCCGATGAGATCCTTTGCCGTATACATGAGATCCGCCAGGGCTACGGCACTAAATACCGAGGTCTCTTTAATGAGAAAGATGGTATTGGCTGCAAAAGCCGGAACAGATACGGAGATTGCCTGGGGCATCATAACATATCTTACTACCTGGAATCTGGTAAGACCTAAACTTAAACCTGATTCCATCTGGCTCTCCGGAACTGCTTCCAGTCCGCTGCGGAACGCCTCCGACATATAGCTGCCTCCAAGAAAAACTAAGCCTGTTATGGCACAAGCTTCGGAACTTAGTATAATTCCTATCCTGGGTAAGCCAAAATATAAGAAAAACAACTGGATCAATAACGGTGTATTTCTGGAAAGCTCTATGTAGATGCCGATTATCCGGTGAAGCACCGGAACTTTGTAATACCGGATCAAACTACAGATAAAACCAACCACTACAGATATAATAATTCCGATAACCGCTATTCGAATCGTAAGTTTTGCTGCTTCTATATAAAGAGGGATATATTCTCGTATAAATTCATAATTCATGATTGTACCCTTTCTTACATCTTCCATTCCTTGTTTTTCCGGGTATCCGAGAGGTTTTACGCATAAAAAATAGCAGTTGCTGTATGCACCTGCCTACGGAATTTTTGCACCCTTGCAAGATTGCTATAAAAACAATGACAAGAAAACTCGCATGCAATTATTCCATAGGAAAGGAACTCATGCAGCAGCAGCGGTTTATCTCTATTTTTCTTATTATGGAATTTGTTTTCATTATATTCATAGGATATTCACCTCAGCTGGTTTTCGTAGTATTCATAGATATCATATAATTCATACAATGTTTATATGAATTATATGATATTGGTATTGTATATTAATTTTATTCTTTTGTCAATCACTTTTTATCAGTTTTCTTGTCCGTTTTTTAGTCTGGTTTTTTGTTTTTTAATTCATCTTTTTTGTTGTTGGATATTAACTATGCCTTACGGTTTTTCTTTATAGCACAACTGTTTAACCCTGTTGTATACTGAATTTGGTTTGTTTTTCAGAAATTAATCTTGAATCAGGTTAAACTTAACAACATTATTATCTGATTCTATCATTGATTTATGCAAGGATATCGATTATAATAAGAAAGGTAAAAAAACAGTATATAAATATATGAGTTTTCTAGGGTTCCGCAGTTGTAAACTGGTCAGGTCCGAGAGAAAACGCACAGATTATCACAGAATATCTGTGTTCACGGAGGGATAAAAGCCTGGGAGATATTATAAATATCTCCTCAGGCTTTTTTTATTTTATTTAAACACAAGAAAGGAATTAAAAAAGATGTTATCATTATTAATTGCAACTATTTCTACAAGCGCTGTCGACAGTTTAAATCCTGTTGCAATCACACAGCAATTTGTACTTCAGGGGCTCGTAAAGAAAAGATACCATATCTGGTATTATATTATGGCCACAGCCATAGTGAACTTTTCAGGCGGTATGCTGGTCTATTATGGTCTGGGGGCATTTTTAAAAAATTATATGGATCAGTTTTTAGCCAGTTATTCTAAGATTATTTATGCAGCTGAGCTGATTCTGGGTATTGCAATGCTCGTTGCCGTTTGTTATATCATAATGAATAAAAAGATTAAATCCCTTGAAGAAAAAATTGTGTGTATTAAGGATGAGCCTGTTCAACAACCGGAAGCAAATACCGTTATAAAATTTACTTCTCTTAATCCGTTCACCTTATTTTTAATCGGTTCCGTGGCTACGATTTGTGAATTGCCTACGGCACTGCCGTATTTTACTTTTTTAGCAATTATACTTAACTACAAGCTGCCCGTAATCACGGTTGTATTAATCATGGTTTTATATAACATTATCTACTCGTCACCTTTGGTTTTACTATATATCTTATATGTCAAATGCCAGAGTAAAGTAGATAAAATCTATGAATTTATGAAAGAGAAAATGACTCAGTTCTCTCATGTACTTGCTCCGTTGGCAGTTGGGGGGATTGGTGTCTATCTTGTTTATGATGTAGCTAGCAGATTATTTACTTAGATATTTCTTTGGGATTTTTTGGATGGGACAGACCGGCTTCTTTTGTTTTAGCAGGGGCCGGTCTGTATTAATTTTCAGAAATACCACCAGATTAATTACTTGCCCTTAATACGGTATAAAAATTTTTCAAAATCTACCGTTCCGCCGGTTTCCTTTGTTGCATAAAGGAATAATCCCACACGACAGCCTGTAAAATGATCCAGCCTGAAATATAATCTGTGTTTTATGCCAAGGCTGTTCCATTGCCCCTTATCCTGGTAATAAAATTCCGCTGTGTCTGCTCCGTCCTGAAAATCGGCCTGGACTTTTAATGTAACTTTATTATGTAAGAAGGGAATTCGTTCAAATTCTCTTCCTGGTTTTTTATCTCCTCCCTCTTCTCCCCAGATACTCTCCTCTGGATTCATTTCTTTTGCAATCATGACCAGATAGTACTTATCGTCTTCCTTCGTAAGTCCAATTAGCCCGTAGCAGCCTTGTAAAGCACAGATCCCGGCGAAATCCCCGTTCTTTAGCCCGTTGCCATCAACCGTAACCGTCATCTCGCAGGCTGGTCCTGTCATACGCTGCGTTAAGGTATTTACGGCAAGTCCCAAATTAGGACTTATTTTACCGGTGCGAAGCCGCAATGTGCCCGGTCTATCCGTTACCGACCATAAATCATGGTTCGGGGTATGGTTCCATTCCCATACCTTTTTTAATGATACTTTTCCCTTATCACCTGGTTTGTAATAAAAATCGTCACTCTCTGTAAGGGGGGTATATGCATGTGCTGCACGGGTACTTTTTACCTCTATCTGACTTGGTATTTTTCCGTCAACCCCAAACACTGGAAAATCCTTTTCCCAATGCATTGGAACTAATACCGGAATGCGGCCTATGGCACCATGGTCCTGAAATAACAGGGCATACCAGTCTCCGTCAGGCGTATCCACAATTCCTCCCTGGGCAACTCCGGCGTTATGGTATCCCATATCATCATCCAGGATATCCCTTCCGGTAAACTCTCCCTCCAGGGAATCGGATACAAAACAGGCTTCCACTCTCCGCCCGGTTCCATTAGACAACCAGTGGATAAAGAAAAGATAATATTTTCCGTTAATCTTATACATGTGGCTTCCCTCATACCCCAGTCTGATATCCTCACTGTCCCTTACAACCATACGGTGGAGCCCATTCATTTTAGGTCCGGTTAAATCCTCATTTAGTTCTGTTAAGTAAATTTCTTTATTGCCGTAAACAATGTAGATTCTGTCATCCTCTTCAAATAAAAGGGAACAGTCATGGTAGAATCCACTGATACTCTGCTTTCTCCACGGACCAGTAATATCCTCTGCCTGATAAAGATAGGTTTTCCGCGTATCATTGGCTACAAAACATATGTAAAAAGTACCTTTATGATAACGGAGGGAGGCCGCCCACATACCTTTGCCATAAATATTTAAGTTATCCTCAAGTTTCTGACCTGGGGTGTTATCAAATTCCTCAAATACATGGGTAATTATTTCCCAGTGGATTAAATCAAAGGAGCGCAGGATGACTCCTCCCGGCATAAAATGCATGGTGGTACTGATCATATAATAGGTATCTTTTACCCTGATTACATCAGGGTCCGGGAAATCAGAAAAGATTATGGGGTTATTATTCATATGCATGTAAATCCTTTCCTTCAAACATCTTTTTTATTTTTTATGACTTATTGTAACTTCAGTAACTAATTATATCTTCTCATCTAATAACTACTTTTGCCTTCTCTTCTAGTAACTACTTGTGTCTTCTCTTCTAATATCTACTTATGCCTTCTCATCTAATAACTACTTTTGTCTTCTCTTCTAATATCTACTTATGCCTTCTCATCTAATATCTACTTTTGTCTTCTCTTCTAATATCTACTATTATCTTCTCTTCTAATATCTACTTGTTATACTAATTATAGTAACTTGTTAAATATGCTTCAATGATACATCATAGCAAATTGTTGACCTATCGTAGGATTCTATTTTTACTAAAAACCCACTCAAGAAAACCTGCTAAGAAAAGTCAATCGCTTTCGTACAGGTTTTTCCGCTTTTTCTCTACTTCCTATATTTTTGCCCACGAAATAAGCCCCCGGTATAAATGGGGGCTTATTTACCAGATTAACTAATAACTTGTAATGCCTTCATTATTAATAATACATAAAGGTATCGGATCTACCCCTTATTCCAGTGGAGTGTTAACCTCGCCTAAATCCACACTGGCATCAGCAGTTACGCTTTTCGGGGAGGCATTAAACTTCCACCAGTTTAAGTTAAAGAGATAACCGCTTCCGCCTGTGAATTTTAAGTACAGGTCATGGACGCCTGTGACTTTATTTACCGTAGTAGATTTTAAAGCCCAGTTCTGCCAGCCTCCGGTATTAGAAACCGCACAGGTTCCAAGTAATGTGCCGTTTAAACTGTCAAGGCGGATTTCTATGTTGCCGCCGTTTGTATCGGAAGATACCCTTGCGTCAAAGGAACTCCCACCGGTTCCAAAATCAACACCGGTTACTTTGATCCAGTCACCATTTTCAATATAACCAACATTTCTTCCCCCTTCATTGCAGGGTTCCGTTTGGATACCATTTTCCTGAGCCATGGTTTCGGCCTCATTGGTTACGTAGGGATTAACATATTTTAACTGTGTCAAGCCCGCTGTAGTTGGCGTAACCTGCTGGATGGTACCGTCGGAATTGTAATTCATCTTGTCCACGCACATGTTTCTCTGATAAACTCTTACATCAGAGGCAAGACCGTTTTGTGCGGAAAGTGCCCGGTTGTGATAAGCAACATACCAGTTTCCATTAAAGGAAAATATGGACTGGTGATTATTATTGGAGTCATTCTGTGGTGGATTGGGAAGAATGGTGCCTTTATACGTAAATCCGGAAGTCGGGCTGTTACTTACCATATAATCGATTTTTGCAGCTCCCTGGGAAAAATCTGTGGAATAGGAAAAATAATATTTTCCGTTATATTTGTGCATATAGGCTGCTTCAAAGAAGCGCGGAGCCGTCATCTTTATGGCAGAACCATTCGTACTTACCATATCGCTGTTTAACTTGATAACTCTTATATTACCCTCACCATTTCCGCCAAAGTACAGATATGCCTGACCATCATCATCAACAAAAGCACAAGGGTCAAAGCACCAGAAACCGGACGGCGGATTCACGCCAGGCGTACTGCCATTAACCAGCGGACCGCTTCTGGTATCCTTAAAAGGCCCGGCTGGGCTGTCACTAACTGCTACTCCGATACCATTTCCACCGTTTCCGTAATACATGTAAAACTTATTATTCCGGTATACTACGGAAGGCGCCCAGGACAAAGAAGCCCAGCTTGAATCAACTTTCGCAGCGAATACTTCTCCATGGTCCGTCCAATTTTTCAAATCATCGGAAGAGATACAGGTAATATCATTCATGATATAACCTGCTCCGGATTGATATACATCATGGGAACCGTATAAATATACCCGCCCATTATACACCAGCGCACTGGGATCCGCAGCATAACGCTGATAGAAAATAGGATAATCCGCAAATGCAGTTGTCTGGCCAAAGAAAGTAACAATCAGCCCAAGTATTGCCAAAAACGTAAATACCTTCCTCTTTTTAAACATATATACTCCTTTTCTATTCGGGTCAATTGTTAAGACACCCCGAATTGATCCGAACCCATCATTATATAGTTTTCATACATTGGAATAAAGTGTCAGTAAACTGACACTTTCGCGCCTTCGCTGATTACACAGTAATAAATTTCCTCTGCGCAAGGTGCGAATCCATAACAAAAGTTTCTATGTAATAGGACATAATTTCCTACTACATAACGATACAAGCAATCTGCATAACCCCAGGCCGCGAAATAACTGCCATAAATTTCTGCCGCTGCGGGCAGCCTCCTCATTATTTCTTAAGGCCGATTGCAGCAGGATTTTTTAAAATATTCTGCCCTTTGCCCTTTGGTTTTACAGATATACGAAAGCTTTTAATGAACCGTATACCCGGCGTCTGTATATGCCTTAAGTACACTGTTATAGGAAGCTTTCGGAGTATTTAGACTACTGAATAATAAAGGTTTCGTAGAAGACCTCCAGGATACACTGTCATATAATCCCCACCAGGTTATACCGGTAATATTGCCTCCTGCCTTTTTCACTGAAAATATAGCGGAAAACAAATCATAAACATAACTTGCCTGTACGGAATCTGAAGAATTTCCAACATCAAGCTCAGTAATCTGAACCTCTAAGCCGGTATTAGCAAATTTCTGCAAAGCAGCTTTATACGACGCAATGGAAGGATAGGAGGTAGTCAGGTGGGACTGCATACCGATACCGGTGCAAAGCTTCGTCCCGGAATTAATAAAATTAACCAATGCTATCATGTTATCTGTTACTTCATATTCATTATAATCATTGTAAAATAGGGCTACGGAATCCGTTAAACCAAAGTAACTAAGAGTATCATGGGCATATTGGAAGGCATTTTTTACATAGGAGGGAGTTGTTCCCAGGTTTGAACCGTAGATAGAAGACCATCCGGAAGGACCTGCATGGAGATATTCATTCACTACATCCCAGGCATATACTACACTGCCATAATTCCCATTATATACATGATTCATAAAGCTCTTTATATACAGTTCCATTCTTGCATTCATCACTGCCTGACTAACATAGGCGCCACTTGAACTGTAACCGGTTCTAAAAAACCAGTCCGGAGTCTGACCATGCCAAACTAATGTATGGGCACGAAGTTTTAATCCGTTATTATAGCAAATCTGCAGAACGGAATCCACCGTGCCAAAATTTAGCGACGGCACAGTACTTTCGGTGTAACCGGAAGGGATATAGTATCCACTATTCTGAGCCTGGCTAACAGAAATTAACTTAGCCGAAGAACCCAGTATAGAATCCGGTTTCATCTCATTTTCCATAGTAATGCTGTTATATTGGGTCTTCATTGCATTCAGGGTCTGGGTATCCCTTAATTGGTTTGAATTCACGGCAACACCGGAATGGGATAACTCCACTCCATACGTGCTTAATAAGGTACCAGTAACCGGCGTACTGTCAGTCATGGTAAAGGTGACTCTGTTTACCACAGCTGAATAGCTGTTCGTGTCCTGTGCCATTATACCAATGCTGTTAACCATAGCAGTGGTGTTCGGCGCAAAACTAACATCAGAGGTACCGGCTTTAAAATTGTAATTAACCGCAGCCTGACTGCCGGCCGTATCATAGAGTTTAAAGGCAGTCTGTCCGTTAGGACTTGATGCGTTAAAGGTTACGCTTGTACATTTAGACATGTCCAGGGTCTCCGGCAGATTAAATTTAATCTCTCTGTACTGCCCGTTATAGTTAATAGTATCCGATCCATTGCTGATCGAATAAGTTGCTCCCCAAGCCGATTGATAAGTCATTGTGTTAAAATTATAGGTTTTTGTGGTTGCTGCATGAGCCATAGATGAAGGAATTGCTGCTGTAAGAACCATAAGAAGTGATAAGGTAAAGCCTAGAAATTTTTTTCGTTTGTCATTCCATGTTTGTAACATATTAACCTCCTTAATAATTTATTAAACAAGCAGACCCCGCATATCTGCCATGTTTCTAATTAATAATTGGAACCGCTCCCTAACTTCATTCCTATTCCTTCGAGCAATTCAGGTGGTCTTATATATTATCTGGATAACGTTCTATTAAATTGGTTTATTAAACAATAGCAATAAAAGAATGTTCAATTTATTATTAATCTTTTCAGTTCATAAACCTGTTTTGTTTTGTATAAACGTTTAGTGATATTACTTTCATTATATGAATTGTAAGCCATTTAGACAATGCAGAATAATTTTAAATAATTGACATATTATATCATTTATTTCTTCTAACATAACAAGTTTAATCGGTAACCTATCTATTTCTAAATTGTAATAAAGTATAATTATGGTAAGCCCCTGCATAGGTGTTCAGGCAAAATCAATCCTAAAAATCTGAGATACAAATAGCAGTAAAACAGTTAAATTGACCTATCCTTTGATTATTCCCTTATAAAAATCAAAGGATAGTTGTATTATAGCAGTCATCCTTTTACAGCCCCGCTTGTTAATCCGCTGATCAGGTACTTTTGCATAAATATGAATATCAATACTACCGGTATTATAGTTACTACTGCAAAGGCCGTTAAATAACTCCATTTCGTTCCGTACTGCCCCATAAAATTGAAAATGCCGGAGGTAATCGGTCTTCTGATCTGGTCCTGTATAAAAGTCATACCATAGGCTAAATCACCCCAGGCATATAGAAAGGAAAATACGGCACATACGATTATACCCGGATATGCTATAGGTACAAGAATCCGAAGGAAAGCAGTAAACCTGTTACAACCATCTATGTAAGAAGCTTCTTCGATATCCCCAGGTATGGATGCAAAGTAGCTTTTTAATATCAGTACGGAAAAAGGGATTCCTATGGTTGCATCTGCCAGTATTGCAGATAACGGATTATTTATTAAATCCATATTTCGGAACATGATAAACATCGGTGTTAGAATTACAGAAACCGGCAGCATCTGGGTAATTAAAAATCCTAAAATACATAACTCCTTACCCTTAAACCGGTATCTGGCCAAACCATAGGAGGCCGGTACGGAAAGTATAACCGCAATTATCATACAGCTTAGGGATATAAACATACTGTTGCCAAAGGAGCGGAACATATTAAAATCTCCGCTTTTTAGCTGGGAGGCATAGGATATAAGATTTAATTTCTTTGGAAAAAGTGTCGGAGGAATCTGAAAAATCTCCTGTTCTGTCTTTAAGGAGGTTACTACAATCCAGTAAACCGGAAATAGTAAAATCACTAACAGTAATATGGAAATCCCACAGAAGAATATATTTTTTCTGCCATAGATTTTATTGGTATCATCCATTAGATTTCCTCCTTCCGATCGGTTACTTTCAAATACAGCAAACTTACGAGAAACAACATTACAAACAATATATTGGCCACTGAGGCTCCCTGACTGTATTTAAATAAACCAAAGGACAATTTGTAGGAATAGGTAGACAGTAAATGTGTTGAATTAACTGGCCCGCCATTGGTCATGACATATACTAAATCAAATACTTTAAAGGTATAGATAAAGCCCAGAATCAGTACGGATTCAATGGTAGGTTTTAATAATGGCAGTGTAATACAAAATAATGTCTGCCTTTTATTAGCCCCGTCAATAGACGCACTTTCCTTTAGTTCTGCCGGTATTAAAGTCAGACCGGAGGACAGCAGAATCATATTAAAGGGTATTCCTATCCATATATTAGTAAAGATAAGGGAGGCCATGGCAGTCTTAGGTGAAATAAGCCAGTCAACCGGTCTGCTGATGATATGTAATAGCTGTAATAGCTGATTTATGATTCCTACGTTGGAACTGAACATAAATTTAAACATAAGTGCGGTTACGGTTATTGGTATCATCCAGGGAATCATTAATAATCCCCTGACCGGTTTGGAAAAGCTGAACTTTTTCTCAAAAAATAAAGCCAGGGCAAACCCAAACAAAAACTGAAAAATCAACGAAAGTATTGTAAAAAGAAAGGTATTGTATACAGAAGTTCTCAGCACCGTATCCTGTAACAATATTTTATAATTATCCAGTCCGATAAAGGGCTTTACTGCCTTATTTATCGTCATGACCGTAACATCCTGAAGACTTAAAACAAGGTTACTTATGATAGGGTAACCAACAAAGAATATCATATAGAGCATGGCTGGCAATATATATAAAATTCCGGCATTATCATATCGAAAAAACTTTTTTATTCGTCTCATGTAAACCTCCCGGGTAATTAACTTATGCTCCGCTAACAGACGGGAGTACACGAAAAATCGTGCACTCCCACTTTTTTACCAATTGCAGACCCATGCTTTCCTGCGGTATTGCCACAAATAAACAGATTGCAAGAATCTATACAAAAGTTTTTATTACTATTTTATAATTCCGTCAATTGTAGTTTGTGCCTTTGCCGCAGCCTCCGCCGGCGTACTGGTTTCGGTAATTACCTCATTAAAGGCCAGGGAAATTGCATCCGATACCTCCGGCCAGCTTGCATGTGGTCCTCTTGCCTTTGCATACTGCATTTCTTTAATAAAATGCTGCATAACGGCATCACCTGCATACTGGGTCAACGCCACATCTTTTCTGGAGGCTATATATCCAAAGCCGTCTATGTAACTTTTTACTTCCTCTTTTCCGGTGACATATTTAATAAACGCTAAGGAAGCCTCTGCATTTTCATTTTTAATAATAGCAAAATTCTCACCGCCAAGACCTGAAACATCTTCCTTATCTTTTGGTATCATGGCTACATTCCAATGAAGGTCCGGAGCCTGACTCCGCATAGTAGGTACCTGCCAGGTACCATTTATCATCATGGCGAGATTCCCGGAGATGAACTGATTCATGGTATCACCCTGGGTCCAGTTTATGGCTTCTTTAATCATCGAACCGTTTTTTACCAAATCACCGATAAAGGACAATGCTTTTATTCCGGCTTCGTTGTTAATTTCATAGGAGGTTGTTCCGGCTGACCACATCCAGGGAAGAAAATTAAACGTACCTTCTTCATTCTGTAAAGCACTAAAGGCAAAACCGCTTACCTTATCCGTGGTAGTTTTTTTAGCTGCCGCCGCTAATTCCTCCCAGGTGGCAGGGACCTCACATCCGGCAGCCTTTAACATATCTTCGTTATAAAACAAGGCAAGACAATTACTTCCAAAAGGAACACCATACAATTTTCCGTCTACGGTACAGGAACTGATCGGACCGTCATAGTATTGGCTTACATCTATTTTACCGGTTATATCTTCAAATATTCCCATGGCCGCATATGCCGCATGATCAGGATTATCAATAATTACGATATCCGGTAATTCTGCGGCGGTCGCACCGATGGACAACTGCTTCTTAAAATCTGCAAAGGGTACGTATTTTGCCTCCACTGTAACCTTTTCCTGTGTACCATTATATTTTTTTAGAATTCCATCCAATAACTGCTGATGGGATTCATTTTCCCAATAATACCATATGATAATATTCTTTTTTTCTCCGGCACTTGTTCCGCTGGCTTTGTTATCGGTACCGTTTTCCGAGGCGATATTAGCCGTATCCTTCGTATCCTTTATTCCCTTACAACCAGCAAGTAAACTCGCTGCCAATACTAATAAAAGCAGAAACGATAATAACTTTTTCATAAATTCCTCCTCAATATGTTTTTAAACCAGCTGTAATAAGTGATACTGAAAGTTAGTATATTACAGCCGCTCTTGTTAAATTGTAAGGTAATTATATAATACGGATATCTGTACAGAAACAGAAAAAACCTGTAAAAGGATGAATTTTCTAATATATAAATGATGATTCGAGTGTAAAAAGTATCTCAACCTGTATTTTGGAACAGCCTTGCTATTTGTACATTTTTCTATATTCCGTAGGAAGAAAACCGGTTGCCTCCTTAAAGACCTGACTGAAATATTTGGGGTCTCCATAACCGGATTTATCTGCTACCTCATATAATTTTAAATGAGTACCAATTAACAATTCTTTTGCTTTTTTTATGCGGAAGTTTTTTATGTAGGAACTAAAGTTAATGCCCATTTCCTTATGAAACTGTGTACCGAGATACTCAGGTGTAATATTTAATTTTGCCGCGATTTCATCCAGGGTAATCCCCTGGTTATAGAATTCATGCACCAGGCTTTTCGCCCTCTGGATGGTGAAACTGTTCATATCGTTAACGCAATCTTTTTCTGTGAATTGGCTTATAAAATGTTTCAGGGTTTCCTCAAGTTCATTTAATGTAATTGCCGCCATAAGCCTTTTAAGATATTCCTGCTGTTTAAAATTCTCATATTTCCCATAATCAATTTCTTTTGCTACATTAATCATGGACCATAGGAAACGTACAAAACATTCTTTGATTTCTTTAGGCGAATATAAATTCCCTTTTCTGAAATGATTGCAGAACTCCCGGAGGGAATTTTCTAATTTTTTGCTATCCAATGTACACAGTGCTGTACGCATCCGGTTCTCAATCTCAATGGGATAGGATAAAGGAAGGGTCTGAATCTTATTTACTTTTGGATAAGTCACCATAATATCATCACCTAAAACAATATTCCAATCCATATTTTTTTGCAGGATCTGATAATTATTCCGCAATTCGTTAATACCCTTAAAATTAATCCAGCCAAAACAGGCTCGAATGGTTTTATCTCTTTTTATATGAAGTAATACTCTATTCTGAAACCATCTTTCCAATTCCTGTTCTTCTGTGCAGGAATAGATGATACACACAACTGCATTGTTTGGCACCACTTTCAGAAGACTATACTTAAGCGCCTTTTCTTGTAAAATAGTTTGGAATTCTCTTATCATTTTTCTATGGTTTTCTTCATAATGATTGCCAAGATAAGCCATGATTAAAATGAAGCTGCTCGTTTCATCCAGATCAAAACTCTCATTTAGATACCGGATAGTCTTACTATCGGCAGTTATTCCTCCAAGTAACAGACTGTAAAAAACCGTGTTTTGCGTTCTGATTTCATCCAGGTTCCTTGTGTACCTGACTTCCTGTGCCAGCTGTATTTCTATATTTTTAAGTGCCTGCGTCAACTCATTTACTGCTATTGGCTTTAACAGATACTCATTCACTCCTAATTTAATTGCCTGTTTCGCATAGGCAAAGTCAGAATATGCACTAAGGACAATTGCTTTCACCGGAATGTTTCTTTCCTTTAATTGATGAAGCATCTCAAGTCCATCCATTTCGGCCATTTTGATGTCTGTTATTACTAAATCCGGTCTTGTCCGCTCAATAAGTTCCAACCCCCTCACCCCATTCTCTGCTGCACCGGCTATGATGTGTTCCTTGTTATTTTTCTTAATTAAATTCGCGATTCCCTCACGTATCCTTATCTCATCTTCAACAATTACCACCCTCACTGTAATTACCCCCGATTCCATTACTTTTTGGAATGTTAATAAAAATACTTGTACCCTCTCCTGATTTGCTTATGAATTCTACTTTTCCAGCCGTCCCATAATACATTCTTATTCTGCCGATTGCATTGCTGATACCAATATGGCTGTTAACCTCCTCACTGCCACCGGTATTCCCATTAATCTGTTCCACCACCTTTTCTGACATACCCTTCCCATTATCCGCTATCCTGATACGGATAGTATCCTGCTCCTCACTTATCATAATTTCCAGTATATGATTTTCTTTTCTTCCATCAAAACCATGCAAAATAGCATTTTCCACAAAGGGCTGTAGTAACAGCTTATGTATAAAAAATTCCTGCACATGGGGCTCTACATGTAATAGGAACTGAAAGGAATTCTTAAACCTGGTCTGCTGTAAAAATACATATTGTTTCAGCCACTCAACTTCCTTTCTTAGTTCAACAATACCATTACTCTTATCAACTCCATACCGTAATACCTTTGCCAGAGAGTTGATTGCATTACTGATTTCATATTGCTCTTTATCTATAGCCAGCCAGTTAATGGTATCCAGGGTATTATATATAAAATGAGGATTTATCTGCGCTTCCAGGGCAGTAATTTCCGCTTCCCGCTGCCGTTTGATGGCTGCCTTTTCTTTTTCCATTGACTCTCCTAATTCGGTAATCATATGGTTAAATTGGTCTGCTATGATTTCTATCTCCACAGGCATACGGGTTCCGGCCTTAACCTGAGTTGTTAATTTTCCTCTCTCAACCGCCTTCATTGCTTTTACAATCTGCCCTATGGAACTTGTCAAATGATTTGTTACAAGAATAATTATTATAATTAACAGGAATACCGAAAGAACAATTACCATAATGATAAGCTTTTGCTGATTGGTCATCTGTCCGATTATATTGCTTTGGTCGGAAATATTGATAATATTCCATTTCCTGGCTTCATCATAAATACGGTATACTTTCATAAACCTCCCGGTCAGAAAACCATTTGTTTTTACAAACTTCTTATACTCCAGGTCCTGTTGGTCCTCCACGGTGGTATCAATAATTTTAGTCCCCACTCTTTGGTTATCCTCAAAGGATACTAAATATCCGTTATTGTCCGTTATTAAGGTTAAATTATTGAGTTCTTCTTTACTATTTATCCCCTGGTTCCTGTTACAGAGTTCGTTTACTAATTGTTCATCTATACTTAAAATAATAATGCGATTTTTCTTATTTATCTTCTTATAATCTACAATGCGGTGAGCCATATGAAATAAATAATAAGATTGGGAGTTAAATTCTGCCGCATATTTTGTAGACAGGAATTCCGTATGATTCATGGCACTGACCGTATCATACAGTTCTTTCGAGGTGATTTTGTAATTCTCCATCCACTTTATATTCGTGGTGGAAGTAGCCAGTTTATCATAAAACACAATATCACCCCGATCCGTAATAACCGTAATGCACTGTATATAGGGTTTTACATTGGCTATCCCCCTAAGGGTTCTTCTTAACTGATTCCGGCTTACAGCAACATCCTCCCTTTTTACAATCTTATCCACCAGCTCTACGATATAATCATCGGTATACATCTGATATAATAAGTCTTCATAAGAAGACAGCACTACATCATAGTAGTTTTTTGTCTGGGACAGATTGGTCACATTCAGTTCATCTACATTATTCTGAACGATTGTTGTTATATTGTAGTAGGAAAAAAAATTAATTGCCACAATAGGAATAATTGATATCATGCAAAATGAGACAATTAACTGATACTTAAAGCTTCTTTTTCTTCTGTTATTCCTCATCCTTCCTTTTTGCCTTATGTTCCCGTAAGACTTCCCCCTATCCAGGATTTTTATCTTTTCATGTTTAATCTAGTTAGGTACTAATCTAGTTATGTATAGCTCCTTAAATGTGGCCACTGTGCACTTTTTCTTAGTCTTTGCTATTGTGTTTTTGCTTTTGTGTCTTTGCTTTTGTGTCTTTGCTTTTATGTCTTTGCTTTTATGTCTTTACTTTTATGTCTTTACTTTTATAAATATCCTTTACTACCATCATAAAATAAATGGTTATATTTGTCTATTATTATAAATTTTTTACATCTGTTAGTATAACAAAAGCAGAGCCTTTCAGATTGATTCCGAAAGGCCCTGGGCTTTAAGTACAGCCTATTATGCTAAGGCTGCCGGTAGCTAATTAATTTCAATATAATCAAGTTCTGCGTATCCGGTTCCTCCGGAGAAACCTGGACTTCCTTTTGCCAAACGGATAATATTAATGCCTGCTTTCAGATTTACACTTACATTAATACTGCCAAACTGACCCCATCCCCCAGTTGCCGGATAATTAACCGTTGACCAGGAGCCATTATTATAAGCTAAGCCCTGGGTTGCATTAGAACCTGTCCCGTTCGCATATCTTATTGTCATGGTATATGCCTTTGCTGTTGGTACATTCACTGTAAAATCTACAAAACTAAACCTTGGCATACCAGCATCATTATAATCAATCTGCGCTACATACCTGCTGTCTGAAGCACTGGAACCTGAGCTAATATTTGCTTCTGTTATTGCGGCCTTTTCTGCCTCATACCGTACCTGGGTATTGCTGATTCCAGGCGTAATATAGATGCGGTATCCATCAGTACCATTGCAGCCGGTTACCGGAACTGTTATCTGACCATTCGTAACCGGATAATTGCCTGCCATAACCGTAACCGGGCCGTTGGATACGGTATCCTTACTCGTCCAGCTTACTTTCTCTACTTTCACCGTGGCGTTAGCACCAATAAAGGAGGGAATATTTCTAAAAACTACATTTACCGTTCCATCATTGATTCCGCCGAACAATAAAGAAACATACTTGGAATTGTCATCCACGCAGGCAAACCCATCTACCTGATCACTGTTATCATTTGGCGGGGTTACACTGACCATATTTCCGCTCATATCACCATACCATTTGTAAAACCACCAGCCTGCACCTTTTTGAGTATTGCTGGCTAAAAGACTTCCCAGTCTGCCCGGTGCCCCTGTCCACCACCAGGTAATACAGGCGGAATCCACCTTATACCTTTCAAATTTAGCAATAAATCTTGCTGACGGACCGGGCGCCCCTTCCTTTGCATGGTCCGTATCGCAGTATTCATTAATACTAATGGGTATTGCAGCGATACCAAGGGAGGTTTCCAACGCCCTGTAATCTTTCAGATTGGAAGCAGTACTTGTGTTAGAAGACAGTTCATGCCAGCAGATAATATCCGGCAGGCAGTTATTTGCCTTACAATATGTTAAAAAGCCGGACATTCTGGAATGATTATAATAGGAGTAGGAGGGACCGATTATTTTAGCTGTAGGATCAGCCGCTCTTATTGCTGCATAAGTCTGTGACCACATATTTTCAAAGGTTCCGTTTGAGGTTTTCCAGGTACCGTCTGGTTCATTCCAGATTTCATAACCATAAAAATTACTGTATCCGGAAGCCTTTTTATCCGAAATAACAGACCGAACAGAATTTAACCAGTTTGTCATTCCCGAAAAATTATATGGCCAGCCTGGAAAGATATCTGCAAGCCGTATCATAACCTTTCCGGTAGTACCATTAAGCCTTCCGGCAACCGGAATAGCTGCCCCGATTGGCTGCTGATACCCTGAACCGGCTCTTGCCGGATTCGTAAATACTCCTGGTTTTAAAGGTGCTACCAGTGCAGATATATTAGCCGGAATGGTTTCAGTAATGCCATATAAGGAACCACTGGCACAATGGCTTACCGGTCTTAAGGTTGTCCCAAGGTCGACGTTAAGTGTCGAGGCTGCCGCTGCATTCGTATATGGGAACATACTGACTAACATAATGATGCCTAATAAAAAAACTGCCGCTCGTTTCATATATAACCTCCTCATAATATTATTATATAGTTTCTAATAGGTATTTATTTGAACTGTCTTTCTATGCCGGCGTTATAAAAACAGATTCAAATCGTAACATATCAGGATGCCTGTAATATTATTATAGAGGATTAGAAAATCTGAAAGGGATAAAAAAACTAAAAAAGGTCGAATAAACTAACTTCATAGTTTACAATTACCTTTAAGGTTACTTCTGTTAATTCTGCATTCAGATCACTTTCCGCTACTACATCAAACTGCGGAACAAGGAAAGTAATAAGGCAATGGAGTTGTATAAATACTTGAGTAATAATAAAGATGGATTACTGTCTTATGGCTTGAACTACACTATGCACGCACTGATTAATTACTTCCAGCTCTTTATCCTCTGCAACAACCCCATCTACAGCCGGCGGAACATAACCGTTATTCAATATATCTTTCTTCATAACATATTCATACCAGGTTGCCGCAAGAGCATATCTTCCATAAACATAATCCATATGAAAACCATCTCTGCACAGACTTTTCCCACCGTTTCTGTAATCGAAAGGAGAAAGCTTTCTTAATTTTTGTACCACCTCTCCTGAGGGAATCAAGCCTAAAGACAACTCCTTTGCCACGGTATCATAACACTTTACTAATTTTTCATACATTTCTTTCTGGCTGTTATGATAAAAGGCAAAATGCTCATGAGCCGAATCAAGTTCGTAAGCCCAAGTCTGATGGATTAACTGAGTCGCTTCCGGAACGTGTTGCCTGATATAATTCGATAAATTAACTATATAAGGATAATAAGAGTCCAGGATTCCGCTGTAACCACTGCATTGCTGCATCGTAACGATATCCCATTTTTCTTCCGTTAACGCCTTATGTATGCTAACCAATTTACCGGTACTTTTCCCATTCAGCTGATAATCATAATCTGCCTTATCCTCACAAATATTATTCCAATGCCGCTCAAGAGAACACCCGCCAATATAGAGATTTACGGTTTTACATTCAATACCGCCATGCACTGCAAGACTGTGAAGATAGGCTGTTGCATCCTCGGAAAAACTATTGCCGATTGCCAATATTTTAATCATAACATAACCTTTCCTGTCTGTTTTTGCTTTTATGTTAACACGAATACCATTATATTACAATTGGAAACTTCCCTTCCCTTAATTTTGATTACTTGATTTATGACACTTTACACCACTTTATCAATATATTATAATAATCCTAACTTTAGGAAAATCTTAACATTTTAATAAAAGGAGAAGGAATATGTATCAGCATCATGAAGAATCAATTCAAAACTTAATTCAGTATTTTAGTGACCGCGAAGAAATTATTGCCGTAATCTTAGGCGGCTCCGTGGCAAAAGGAACTGCCAGGGAGGACTCCGATATAGATGCCATGGTTATCGTTACTCCTGAGTACTATGAAAAGCGTGCAAGCGAAAACAGCATTGTAGAATGTATCAGCGGAGAATGCACGTATGAAGGAGGTTATTTCGATATCAAGTACTATACCAAGGATTTCATTAAAACAACTGCCAAGATAGGCAGTGAACCTGCCCGGAATGCATTCTTGGGGGCATATGCCCTTTTCAGTAAAGATCCTGAGATTCCTGGTGTCATTACTGCCATATCCGTATTCCCGGAACGAGATATGAGTAAAAAACTATTATCCTTCTACAGCTCCCTCTGTCTGCATTATGATTACTTCTGGCCGCTGTCTAAAGATAATCCTTACATGAAAATACGTGCTGCCGCTGAAATTACCTACTGCTGCTACCGCATTATATTGCAGGAAAATAAAATTCTTTTTCCCTGTAACAGAAGGTTAGAGGAATTTGTATCCAAAGCTCCCAATAAGCCGGAAGGAATCATCGAATTAGGGCGGGAATTTTTAACAAAGCTGGATGATGAATCCGTTAAGAAATTCGTGGATGCCACCAAAGGCTGGATGACCTATGAACCCCCGAAGGATTATAACGAAATTCTGACCTGCTATACCAAAGATTACGAACTGTGGTGGAAAGAGCCCAGGCCCCTGGTAAATGAGTGGTAAAATACTGATTTAAATAAGAGTAAGCCAGGGCCATCTGCCCCGGCTTACTCTATTAATTAGAACTTAATCCCGCTTCATTGAAACTGGATATTATATTCGTATTTTAGCGGTTATTTTCCTGATGATATAATGACTTAGAACAAAACAAATCACCAAACTAAGAATTGATACTATCACGAACTTTAATAACGGATTAAGGGATATACCCCTTATTAACAATGCGGTAAAGATTGTGACCGGAGCATGTATAATATAAACCGTATATGCATCGCCGCTTATTGTTCTTGCGATTCTCCCTTGCCTGTCATAGCTTTTTCTGAATACATATAGCATACTAATACACATACCTACGCAGAAGATAGCCTGATGAAACGAAAGAAACAGGGAATGCAGATCAATACCACCCTGGAATGGCTTAAGATTATTATAAAATCCAAGTGATCCCAAACCGATTTCAAGCAATAGAAACTCGGCAGCTGTTATAATTACCCATATCCTTCCTGTCGCATTCTCTAATTTTAGAAACCACTCATTGTGGTACGCCAGGATTCCAATAATAAACAAACTTATATATTGCGGGAAATATGCAATCTGCAGATGGAATACTTCTTCGCCCATCTTAAAGCAGATTCGGGTCAAAAAGGTAAACACCGCTAAGAACACAATAAAGATAATAATCTTTCGGTTAGTTAATGTAATCTTTCCCGATGCTTTCTTATTCTCATTTTTATGAAGCAAACGAATAATAGCATAAAGAATAGTAAAGAGCAGTAAAGCTTCTATAAACCAAAGATGACCCGGAGGAAGATTCTTAAACCCAAGCACATTATAGCTGTAAAAATCCAGAAATGTAATTCTGTTCCCTGTATTCGTTCTATACTTTATATACTCCAACACAGGAATGAACGTAAACATAAAAAGCAAAAGCGGTACTCCAAGCCTTATAATCCTGTCCTTTACAAAAGCCCCAAACCCCTTGCGGTTATAAGAAGCCGGTGTAAAATATCCTGCAATTAAAAAGAAAAGCCCCATGAAATACATCTGATTCATACTTGTAAATGTAGAAAAGACTGTATTTGCAACAACATTGCCTGTATGCTCGAGATAATACCAGCTGCCGCCTGAACCATAGGTTACGGCGACATGGTGCAGAACAACTAATATTGTTAAAAAGATTCTTAAATTATCTATAAAATATAATCTTGCTTTGCTGCCTGCCTCTGCCCTATCATTCCTTTTCGGATTCATACATCCCCCTGGTCTTTATTAATAAAACTTATTTAAATTATTCAAAGTATAATCTAACATGCTACATTTCATAAAAGTCCGGTAAACCAGGCTCTTTCTTAAGTGACAGAATCAAAGCTGCTTGTCTTACAATTATAAATCTAAAAAGCCAGTGGAGTGCCGCAATACTCACATTCCGTAGCGGTACCTTCCGTAACCACACCGTTTGCACCACAATTCGGACAATTGATTGCCTTTTTTCTCTTTTCCTTTTGATTGGACTGGTTTAAAATAACCTGATGTATATTGTTCCGACTGCCTGGCAGTATAATTTCCTGACGGTTCAGGTCAATGTAAGCCCCCGGAAAGAAACCGCAGTCTATCATCTCCTGAATATCGGTTAGTGCAACCTTTGGCGGTACCGCAGCAGATCTGGCAATCTCTGCAATACTTGATACCTTACCGTTTACGATATGGTAATAACGATTATACCGCATGCCCTTTTGCTTCATTTTTCTTGCGCCATACAGAACCCTCAGACCCGGGACGATAAAAATTCCTCCAAGAAAAATAAACGCGATAATAACACTTGTGAATCCCTCTGCATTATTATCTGTTGTGAATAACAAGCTGATATATAAAGCACCAATTGATACCAAGATCCAGCCCAATACATTTACTATCTTGCTATTCCTTAAGCTTTCCGTTTTATCTTCTGTTAATCTCCTATGTAAAAAATAGATACCCAGCGGAAAGAATAAAATAAACCAAAGAAATACTACCCAACCGGATGTCCGCCTCCCATTATACATCGCTATAAACCCTCCTCTTTAGCTATCCAGCGGTGATCCGCAATATTCACACTCTATGATTTTACCCTTAATCCCCTTGTTAAAGCCTCCGCAGTTCTTACAGGTCACAGATTGGTATTCTACCGGCTGTGTTTTCACGCCTGCAACACTCTGGCTTAAAGGTGACTGTCTGCCATGGTTATGAAAAACAATTCTGTTCTCAACTCTATCTATATAGACATCGGTGAAAAATCTTCTTTTTATCATAAGATCTAAATTATTTCTTACTGCTTCCGGGGTTACCCGCAGTGACGACGCCAATTTATCGATGGAGCCAAAAGGATCCGAGGATAAACGGAAGGAGTATTCTTTCACATCCCTGACTAATTTCTTACGCTTTCTGCTTAATACAATTAGAAAGACCCCTAATAATGTAAACAACATATAGAAAAAGACAGAAGATACCGAGTCCTCTACATCGTCTAACATACTTACAACAACCACCAAGCCAAAAAGCACAGTAAAAAATATACCACAGACAAACTGTACCTTTTCAACAATCTTACTATATAAAACCGCTGATTTCGAATAATTCATATCAGATACCTCCCACATTCAAGTTCTTTACTCCCATGTTACATCTTTTTACCAGATTACGTTTCATTGCATTATATGAAATACCTATGTATCTGACTTATAATGAAATACCCAAATTATTCGCGTATATCATTATAAGTCAGATACATTAATATTATCACTCAAACCTCAAAACCACAATATTTCTTTCAATTTTTTTGCATAAATGTATTATTATTATTCAAAAACATCTTTTATTTTATATCAATCAGCCAAATAGAATTAAAATCTGCTTTTACTAGCTGTTTCCAGATCTGAAGATCTGCATTTTCAATGACAAAACTCCGGTGCGAATTCTGCCGCCGGGCTTTTATTTTATAGAACATTTATCTATAAGAAAGAGTCTGGCTTGCCAGACTCTAGTGCTGACGCGCTGTCACGACAGTGACATCTTCCAAAGGATTTATCCTTTTGCGTGTTCATGTGCATCCTGCCTGGAAGGTTTTTTAATTTATAGAGGTAAGTTTGGAGAACTTTCCTATAAAAAAACTCTTCACTCTGCTCACCAGCATAGACTGTCAGGCGATAGAGTAAAGAGCTTTCTTTTATAAATCTGTAAATATAATTACATCGTTTTATACAGATGTGTTGTATTACGTCAGATATGCGATGCTAAGACCGCCGGTAACCGGGTTTTTATAGATCTCACACTCGACTTCATAGATATCAGAGATCAGCCGTTTGGTGAGAATTTCTTCGGGCGTACCACAAGCTGCGACCTTACCTTTCTTCACAACATAGAGATAATCACAGTAATGTGCTGCCAGTTCCAGGTCGTGTAAGGCTGCCAGGGTTCCAACTCTCATACGCTTAACCACCGATAAAATCTGCAGCTGGTATTTAATATCCAGGTGGTTGGTGGGCTCATCCAGAATTAAGAATTCCGGCTGCTGCGCAATGGCTCTTGCCAAAATTACACGTTGTTTCTCTCCGCCTGAAAGGGAGGCGTAACTACGGTCTTCATATTCGGACAGGCTGACCTTAGCCAGGGCATCCTTAACGATCTGGAAATCCGCTTCCGTATCCGCTTCCATAAGCCCTTTGTGAGGGGTCCGCCCCATCAGTACCATTTCCTTAACGCTGAAGTCAAAACTCATTTCATTAAACTGTCCAACCACACCCATCAATTTAGAAACCATTTTAGGGCCGGATTTTAATACGTCCAGTTCATTTAAATGCACCTTGCCATTCTTTGGTTTAATTACTTTATATATACTTTTTAAAAGAGTGGATTTTCCGCACCCGTTGGGGCCGATCAGTCCAACAAACTGCTTATTTTTTACCTTAATCGAAATATCTTTTACAATATCCGTATCCGATAAGGTTACCCAGATATTATCTGCTCTAAGCTCCATACAAGAAAGCCTCCTTCTCTTCACCGAATCATAAATTATTTACCGCCAAAACCGTAACCCTTTTTCATCAGCATATACATAAACATAGGAGCTCCGATCATGGCGGTCATAATACCGATGGGCAGTTCACTCTTAGGAATAACGGTACGTGCTATTACATCGGCCCATATCATAAAAACAGCTCCCGTTAAAAGTGCTGCGGGCATTAACCGCTTATGGTCGGAACCGGTCAGCCCCCTTACGATATGGGGAATAATCAGTCCTACAAATCCGATCATACCGCAGCTCGCAACCATGACGCCGGTGATAAGGGAGGAAATTAACATATAAATACGGCGGTACCGGTTTAGATTAATACCAAGGGTAACCGCAGATTCATCCCCTAAAAGCATGGTATTTAAGATTCTCATCTGGGTTAAAAAAAACAAGGCTGCCAGAATAATACTAATCCCCACCAAGGGCACCTTATCCCAGGTGGCAGAAGCAAGACTTCCCATGGTCCAGAATGTAACCGTTTTAATACCTTCTGCATTGGAGGCAAAATAAACTATAAAATTCGCAAAGGCATTGCAGAGGGCATTGATCACCATACCTGCTAAAACCAGCTTCGCCGAGGTCATCTTTCCTCCGATCCCAGCCAGGGTAAGTACAAGAAGCGAAGCACCAAACGCACCGGCAAAGGCCCAGAGGGCTACCCCCGTCTGTCCAAGATATCCGGGCATATTAAAACCGATCAGAATTGCAAAGGTAGCTCCCAGAGAACCTCCCGAGGAGATACCTAATATGTACGGATCTGCCAGGGGATTCTGTACGGAGGCCTGCATAACAACACCGCACATTGCAAGACCGGCACCGACAAACATAGAGACTAAAGCTCTGGGAAAGCGTATCTGCCAGATAATGTCCTTAAAGGAACCGTTTGTTAAATCTTCCAGTGGGCCAAACTGCCAGCCGGCTGTTTTGTATAACAGGATTCGGAAGGTCTGCCCAATGGGTACCTTAACCTGGCCAATGGAAACCGAAAATCCCAGAGATATAATCATAAATATAAATAACCCTGCTATCAGTACTAAAAAAGTCGTCTTATTTAGGATACCTTTTTTCTCTGACCGCTTTGCAATCTTATCACGTTTCATATGAAGTCTCCTGCGTTAAACATAATTCATCTATTTCTTTCTATATAATTCAATACTCCAATCATCTGTTAGCACTCGCTAACTCAATGTAATATAACATAGGCTGCTTTCACTGTCAACCGGCAGACCGTTATTATAATGAAATTGATTCTTTTTATCATTAAGGCAATATTATATATCTTAATCTTGACATCAGAAAGGGAAATTAGTATATTGATTGGGTTAGCAACAACTAACCATCCGGGACGTACTGTTTTCTGGTACCCGGCTATCCGATTATAAATCAAGAAGGAGTTTATTATGAAAGACATAATGAAAAAGTTTTTATTTACATTCTGCCTGCTTACACTTACATCCGCCGTCTTAACCGGCTGTTCCAAGAATTCCGGTTCCAAAGATGACGCTAATACTTCCGGTAATGGAGCTGCTGTCGTGACGGAAGATGACTCACAGAGCCAGAACGATACGATTACAGATACAGAGTCAGCAGATACTTCCGGCTCAAATCAGACAACAGATGCCGAAGCTTCCGATACTGTTTATCCGCTTACCGTCAGCAATTTTACGATTAAAGACGGCAGCTGGCAGGAAAAGGATCAGTTATTTGAAACAGCCCCTTCCCGAATCGTTGCAACCACACAGCCCATAGCCGAAATGTTGATCCGTTTAGGAGTTACCGATAAAATGGTTGGTGTTGCCGCTGTTTACGGTGCAACTCCCTCAGATATAGCAGATGAATTTGCCAAAATCCCGGTGCTTTCGAATGAATATGTAGGTAAGGAAATTACTTTAGGTGCAAATCCTGATTTTATACTTGGACGCGCGGATCTTTATGCCGATGCCGACTGGGGCGTTGGTACGATTGATGACCTGAATAATATGAATATACATACTTATGCGCTGAATACCTGCAAGCAGGGAGCAACCCTGGATAGTTTATATAAAGACATAGCAGAACTCGGCAAGATATTAAATGTTTCGGGTAAAGCACAGGAATTAACCGGCAGCTTAAAGACAAGAGTTGCAAGCCTCACAGAAAGTCTTTCCAGCGTTGAAAAACCCCTTACTTATGCCTATGCAAACCTGACCGACGGTGCTATTTCAATCTATGCCGGCAGCACGGATACTTTCCAGAATGATGCCCTTAACCTGATGAAATTAGACAATGCCTTCAAAGATGCAACCGGCGAAATCAACCTGGAACAGCTTATTGCCACAAATCCGGATGTACTCCTGGTTTCATATTACAAGGGAGGGCCGGACGTGAATGAAATGATTGAACAGATGTATCAGATTGATTCCGTACAAAGTCTTTCCGCAATACAAAACAAGCAAATCTATGTGATTGATTACAATCAGTTCTGGTCATACAGTTATCAGATTTTTGACGGAGTCGAAAATCTGGCCAAAGAGATTTATCCGGATCTGGTAAAGTAAAAATATAGGATTAAACAATAAAATACCCGTCTGTTTTGCAGTAACCTTGCGGAACAGACGGGTGTTTTTGACTTCTATTTATGGTGAAAGGGGTATCCCAGAGCCTCCCAAAAGCTTTCTCTGTTCAATTATATTATGTGCTTCTTGCTCTTCCATTGTTTTTAAAGTTTTAATAAAAGAAATTTCAAAAGTATATGTAAATACAGTATAATACCCTTAGAGAACAAGCTCCTCCGCTAAAGAATCTGCCATTTTAGTTTGTGTATGACAAGCAAGCATACATTATTTGCCGGAGAAATGGAAAGCGGATACCACCGGCCTGCTATAAGATATAACTGAAAGGAAGAGGATTATGGATGTAATGAAGCAGACACAACAAGTTATCGATATGCTGGAAAATAGTATTTTTCAGACGGACTTTGAAAAAGCAGCAAAAATTACAGGCATACCGCTTGGTTTGTATCAGCGGTTATTCAGTTATATCTGCGGGATTTCAATGACGGAGTATATTCGCAGAAGAAAATTGACCAAATCCGCTAAAATGCTCTTAGAAGGGAAAGTCAATGTAACGGAGGCATCCCTTTGCTGTGGTTATGAGAACAGTGCCTCCTATACGAGAGCCTTTAAGGAGTTATTTCTGGTGCCGCCTGTTCAGCTGACAGCAGAGATTTATCATAGGAAAGCATTTCACCCTCTATCCTTTACAGACAAAGACACTTATTATGTTATGAAAGGAAGAAGGATTATGGCGAAATTGGTAAAAATCGAATATGAGAATACGGAGGACCTGCTGCTTATCGGTATCAGCAATCAGGATTATCCGGTATCAGTTAACAAGGAACTTTGGGATGTTTTCTGGAGCCGGCATTTTGATGATAAGCTGACTGCCCTTATAGAATATCAGGTTGGTATGGAAGACTGTATCGGCCTTGGATATGCCACAGACTTTACTTCAGAGGAGGGGCTTGGCGATACCTATATGATAGGCAAGTTCTTTCATCCAGACACTCCTGTTCCGGAAGGGATGACCGGAAGGTTAATCAAAGGCAGAACCATAGCCAAAGCTCAGATCGGTGCTACAAGCTTTGACGATATTCTGAACAATGCCTATTTATTAATGTCTGATATGGTACAAAAAAACGGCTATGAACTTGACTATGAGAATTTCTACTGGATTGAATTCTACACCGTAAGCAGATTTTGTACCCCTTTAGAAACCGGCCAGGAGCAGATTATTTGTGATTGGATTATGCCTTGCAAAAAGAACTGAAAAAGTGTATCATCCAAATATTCTTTCAGAGATACCTTTTCAATTTTACATAACATATTAAAACTATAGAAATGAAATATTTGGTATGGTATACTAATTTTATCATATTACAAACAAATTCTATATTTTTGCGTTAAATATTAAATAGGGGGGCTATGCAAATGAAAACGATGCTGAAAACGATGCGAATGCGTAAAAACCAAATTCCTGATGATGTATTGCTTTTGTTTGAGCACATTGCTCAAACATATGATGGTGAAGAATGTGAAGAAAAATTTACAAAAGCCATGGAAGAACAGCTCACCAAGGAGCAGCGCTTCCGGCTATACGAACAAAATGGAAGTTGCAGCGGTACCGGGTACGATAAAGAACGCAAAGCCTTCGCACTTGAACACGCTGACAAGACCCTTGCTAAAAGGCTGGAACTATTTACAAAAACCTATGGCAGAACAGCCGTTTTGAATGACGATAATACAATCACAGTCACTTTTGCCTGTAGCCATGGATACTACAAGCACGCGCCAAAAGGAGAATTCCGATTTCCAGCATCAATTGAAACATATTTTGAGAGATGTGCAGGCGGCCGTTTGTATGAATACCAAAAAGCATTGGGAATTAAACTAAAAATTAAGTCAGTTGATGTGTCTCCCCTTCGCGAAAACATTGTAAATCCTGTTGTATTTACATTTGAGATAGTGGAGTAGATTTAGCAAACTAAGCCATACATCAACAATCTGAAAAGAGGAATCGTATTTCATTCCTCTTTTTTTAGTTCTATAGCAGAGGACATGGTATATCATTTTTTTAAATACCTTAGTTTCACATAATTCTTAAAATCCAACAGGAATTTTTTTTCATCGAACTTTCTTAATCCTTTATAATTGAAGATCACACAAAGTACGGTGATAACTTCAAATATGGTAATATAAAGATCCTTTAAATCAAATATAAAAAAACCTTCCAGCAGGATGTAGTCTAAACTGCCGCCCCAGAAAGCCTTATCAATAAAGGAACAGAAGGCACCGGCAAACAAAAAGGTAAACAGCCCTTTTTCCATTCTTCCCATCGTGCGGTTGTTACGCATATAACCATAAATCAAGATAGCTGCAATAAGGATTAGGGCAGTAATTATAAGATGCGGTATCAGGGTGATCCCCAAATTACTGATATCATTGATCCAGGAATATTCTGTATTGAGCTGAGGTTTGAAACCGAGGATTCCATCTATGAAATAGAACCTGCTGTTCATGAAGTTTGCTGAAATATAGATTTTTACAGCCTGGTCTATAAGAATCAATACAATTACGGGTAATATGATTTCCATATGCTTTTTTAACCGGTTTTCTGCTGCCATTTGTTATTCCTCTCTATTATTCCTGACAATTCTATTATTTGTACCAATCCTGTTATTCGTACCAATCCCGTTATTCGTACCAATCCCGTTATTATATTCCTGAAACATTCTTCTGTCTTAAGACAGAAGTGTCTGTTATTATAAATATATGTTTAGCCTTGATTATTTAACAAACTTCTAAATAAACTTAACTCCGGAATATTATTATCAGTTGTCAGGATTCAGTAAACGGCTTAATACCAGCTCTTTATTACGTATAAATAATTCTGTCAGCTTATAACTTTCCGTTTCTTCATAAGCAATTTCTTTTATCTCTCCATCGTCAAAGGATAAGATAGCTGCATCCGGCGTTCCCAGCAATATGGGGGAATGACTTGCTACGATAAATTGGGCTCCCTTATTGGCCAGGTCATGGATCAGCATTAACAGGGACAGCTGCCGCTGGGGTGATAATGCCGCCTCCGGTTCATCGAGGATATAGATTCCCTGGGGATGGAAGCGGTTTTGCATTAAGGCTAAAAAACTCTCCCCATGGGACTGGTCATGCAGAGACTTTCCACCGTAACTTCTGTAATAATCACTGTAATCATCCCCATCCCGGTACTCTTCTGCCTTGGTAGCAACATTATAAAAACTTTCAGCCCGTAAGAAGAAATTGCTTTTTGGCCTTTTACTCCCTTTCACTATGGTTATGGCCTGATGTAAATCGGAATGGCTGTCCATGGTGGAAAAGTTAAAATTCCGGTTACCTCCCTCCGGACTAAAACCGTAAGCCACTGCAATACTTTCCAGCAGGGTGGATTTACCTGTCCCGTTTTCCCCGACAAAAAAGGTTATATTATTGTCAAAATCCAAGGTTTCAATAGAACGGATGGATGGTATGTTTCTGACATAATTGTACTGCTCTACTTTATCCCATTTTAATTTAATTCCTCTGATAAATAATTCATTCATAAAATCTCCGACTTTTACGTAATTATAAATTAATTTTATTCTATTTGCTTAGTCTTTACAATATAAAGTTTGAGCTTATATAAATCATAAATTTATTTAGTGATATTCTCGCTAAAATTCAATAGTGAATATAATCTTGAGATATAATTAAAAGAATCAACTATTTAATCTATATTTTAGCGGAAGGGTGAAAAAAGTGGAATCTATACTTAAAAATTTATACTATGGAAAATTTAATCCTGATGAAGTCATTGATACAAAAGAACCAGAATACCTTAGACTTTGCGATAAGGCACTTGAGGTAATGAAATTACTTAAGAAGAATGTTTCGGATGAAGATTACAAAATTATAACTGACTTATTGGACTTACATAATGAAATAAGCGCATTTGAAGTAGTTGGTGCCTTTAAGTATGGCTTTAAAACCGGTTCATTGATTATAATGGAGATTTTCGCTGATAAGGAATTCGATTAAAACCTATGAGGTCTTTCACCTGAAATCAACCCACATGGCAAACAGTAACCACTGACTTATCTATATAAATCTTAATGCGGTTTGAAGACTTTTTAAATGCTTATTATTATATGCTTATTTATATGCATCATTAAAGAGGTTTTTTTCATACCTAAAACCATCCTGGCAAATATAAATCATTTGGCATTATACTGTGTTTTATGCTATCATTACCAAAAAGAGCAAGATTGAGTCTCTGTAATTACTTTATAAACATGAAAACGGCTCAAAACACTGCCGTTAATTATTGAATGCATCAACATGTAAGAATGATGAATTTGCGAGTGTACTAAACTGTAATTTCAACTCCTAATAATGCGGGCAGATGAACAAGGGTAGAACAGAAATTTTGCTGGGCAGTTATACACTGCGGAATATATTAATTCCGCAATTTTTTGCAAGCGGATTACATTATTTTCGCATATTTTTTTACAAAGCGGATTATATTATCTCCGCATATTTTTTACAAAATGGAGAGTTTATGAAAAAGACAATTATTTTTGCATTAACGTTACTTATATTAATCTCAGGATTCCCAACACAAAGTTATGGGATGCCAGATGCCCAATCTGCGGCAATACAGGGGCTGCTGGATAATGCCTGCCGCGTATCAGGCGTTCCGGGTATGTCCCTCGTGGTCCTTGCGGAGGATGAAGTGTATTACTTCTCTTCCGGGTATGCAGACCGTGAGAAGGAGTTATCTGCAAGTGAAACTACACTATATGAATTGGCTTCGGTCAGTAAAGCTTTTACCGGCTTTGGTATTCTGCTGTTGGAAGAAAAGGGACTGCTGTCAATGAATGACCCTGTCCAAAAATATTTACCTTGGTTTACGTTAAAGTATCAAGGAAAGCCGGTTGATATGCAAAACCTTACACTGAATCACTTTCTTCACCATACCAGCGGCTTAACCAATAGCAGGCATACTCAAAACATTCCACAAGGCAATACTCCAGGTTTGCTGCAAAAGACGGTGGAAATGCTGTCCGATGCTGAACTGGCATTTTCTCCTGGTGAGCAGTATACCTATGGAACCGTTAATTATGACGTATTGGGATTGGTTATTGAGATTGTGTCGGAACAAAGCTATGAAGACTTTATGAGAGAACAGGTATTTCAGCCATTAGGTCTTCACCAGACGTATGTTTATAAAGAAGATGCCAGGGCCACCGGACAGTTGGCACAGGGCTACCGGACATCCTTTTTGATGACAACTCCCTATAACGCACCGGATTATGCCGGGAATAAACCCGCAGGTTACCTGATTTCCTGTACAAAAGATATGGCGCGTTGGATGGGCATACAGATGGGTATTGTTAAGGACATACCCGAGATATTCCATAGAGTTATTGAAAAGTCACATCAGGGTGATAGGTCTGTTCCGGCTGCCAACGGAATGTATTATGCGGCAGGCTGGTCGGTAAACGCCGACCAAACAATTATAGAGCACGCAGGGGTCAATCCCAATTTCAGAACCGTAGTGGCCATGCTGCCAAAGGAACAAACCGCTTTCTGCTTGCTGACCAACGGCACCAATACCAATGTCGGGCTGGTACTGAAAGTTAAGGCTATATTAGACGGTAATCTAATCCAGTCATATGAAATAAGCGGCACACAGCTTATGGACATCGTATTGTCGTCTGTTACCATTGTCCTTAGCCTCTTAGCCGTTCTGTTCTTTCTCTTAGGATTACGCAGAAGAAAAACCAACGAGCGGCAGCCAATAACAAAAAAGAGAAAAACCGCAACCGTTATTTTACTAATCACTACGCTTCTGTCTATTATCAGCTGTGCCTTTCCAATCTTAATGGGATCTGATTGGTCAATGGTACTTATTTGGCAGACATACAGTATTCTTACCGCTTTGATTTCATTGGCACTCTTTACAGCAAGCACTACATGGTTTGTATACACTCACCGGTTTATTGCCTATCCGAGAAGAAGCATAATGTAAGGCAAATCAAATTCTAATTAAGTTTCCAGTCATAGATATAAGCCCATGCCTAAGAGGTAAAAAGTCCCGGGTATTACCCCTGTATCTTCTATTTCTGCCAGGGTAGTAACACTCCCTGGCGCCAGTCACCCTCTGAATACCGCAGCCGGTTAAAAGCTTAAACCTAACCCTCATACATAGCCTGATATGATGCGGATAAAGGAGCCCCTGCACGTTCCAAGGGAAAAGGTGTGCTGTTCAACCAGACAAAAGCTGGTTGGCAGCACACCTTCTTTTACATACATTTCTGAGTATGACTTTAGTGCTGACAGTCCCTACACTTTAGCACTTAATCACTACTATAATTTTTTACCTGTACCCTATTCAAAGTAATAATTCACAATATACTGTCTGCTTATCATATCTTCGCAAGCTTTTTTTGCAGCTGTCTTATCTTTAAAGTCCATGGTTACCAGATAGTATTTACCTTTTTCTTGAAGCACTACATTGGCGCTGTCATATTCCTGTTCAAAGATTTTTGCAACTCTCTTTGCATATTCTCCGCTGCCAATCAGTCCAAGACGGATATGGCTCTTGTACTGCTCTTCTGCCTTTTTGGTAATCTTCTTGTCTCTGGTGATGGTCACTTTATAGATCTTTGTAGTCTTATCCTCTGCTGTAACCTTAATATAGCTTGTATTCACTCCGGTTTTCAGCTTCAGTTTATTACCCTTTACTTCTTTCGTACAAGCTTTATCCAAGTATAACTTCCAGGATGCCTTTTCACTGGCAACCGCTTTTACCGTAAGGCTGCTAATTCCGCTTGCCACCGTAGCTGTGATATTCTTACCCTTAATCACTGACTTAGAAGGTGTGGATACTTTTGTAATATCACAAGCAACGGATTTTGTGAAAGCATTTGTTTTTACTACGGTAAAGATACTGAATTTTGTGATATGAAAACGGATTCCATATACACCTTCCTTATATTCTACCAGTTTTCCCTGTACCAGATCTTTCTCACCGTCGGAATGCTCAATGTACACCGCCAGCTGCTTTAAGAAAGCTTCTTTTTCCTTCTTGTCTGCTGGGATTTTAATTCCGGTCAGCGGCAGTGTAATATCTGCTTCTGATGAAGGCATATTTGTTTCTATGGTAATCGGATTGCCGATTACGGTGACACTGGTATTTTTGTTAGTGCTTACCATTGCTGCTTCCAGACGAGCCTGGTTTTTAACTGTTTCCTTCTGTGTTTCATCCTTTACCGGTACCAGATGGAAATACAGGTCCTTATCGGAAGCCTGGATCTTGCTTAAGGTATTGTTACTCAGGTTGATCTTTGCTTCTTCCGTATCGATTTGAAGATTAATACCGCCATTCGATAAAGTTTCAATGGCTGCTGTTGGAATATTAACACGCGTTTCCGATACCACATCTTTCTCATCCGGAATTACAATTCTTGCCGTATCCTTGCCCTGTTCTTTGAGCTTGTTTACTGTCTCTAAGGCTTTCTCTTTCTGATAGGTTACCGTATCCGATTTTTGTCCGTCTGCTTTTGTGGTTCTTTCAATTGCGATCTGTGAGGCAGTGGTGTCTGTATTACCTTGTTTTACATCAACAGTAATTGTTTCGGTTCCTGTGGCAGTTGATCCGGAGGTATTTCCACTATTGCTTCCGCCGTTGTTCCCGCTGTTATTTCCACCATTGTTTCCGCCGTTATTTCCGCCGTTGTTCCCTCCATTGTCACCGCCAGGGAAGGGGGGGAAGATACTTAACCATTTCGCATATACGGTAAGGTCAGCGTTCACGGTGTAATCAGAATTAAAATATGTACCACCGTTATCAGATAAATACCATCCGATGAAGGAAGAACCGGTTTTTGTAGGAGCGGCCGGCCAGTCAATTACACCGATAGATCCACCTTCTGCTACAGATCTTACAGCATATACGTCAGTTCCATTCATAAAGGTAACCGTGTGGTTAACCGCACCATCCATTGCAAATAGTGCTCTTACGGTTACCGGGGTATTCGGCATGGTAAAAGTATTGTCTGTAATGACCAGATCATTCGGGCTGATTACCTCCCAACGCTCGAGGTAAAAACCTTGGGACGGATAACTGTGTAAAGTAACCGCAGCTCCGGATACCGCCGAAACAGGAACCGATCCGGCAATACCGTTACCGTTATTTAATACAGTAATGGTATGGGCTGTATTTCCACCGTTATTACCGCCATTGTTTCCGCCGTTATCTCCACCATTATTACCGCCATTGTCTCCTCCATTATCTCCACCATCGTTACCACCGGGACCGGGGGGGAGAATAATAACATTTAAGAACCAACCTGCATATACGGTAAGGTCTTCATTTATGGCGTGGGTAGAAGTAAAATGACCTCCGGAACTGAACGG
>JAEZSL010000112.1 GCA_023443925.1 Bacillota bacterium
TGCTCACTCTGGTCGGGCGCATAGCCCCAGTTCAGGCAAATGGTTTCTTTGGGAAGCTTATTAATGTATTCCGGCATACCGCAGATAATATCTCCCCAGAACATGGGAATCTTCCCTTTGGATATAATATAGTCACAGATCTTTTTAACAAAGTTGATATACATGTCATTTACACCGATTTTCTCAGCCAGTTCCCGGCTCCGCCCCTTGCCAAGGTCAAAGGTTTCATCCGCACAGAGGTTGAAATACCCGGAAGAAAATAAAGGCATGTATTCCTCCAGCATTTTAACTACAAAGTCAAAACTTTCTTCCCTTGAAATATCCAGGGTATGATGGGCCATACGTTCAAAAAAGGAGAAGGGCTGTTTATCTGCCTCCGGCAGTTCACACAGCTCCGTAAAGGAAACCGTACTTAAAACTTTATACAGGTGTCCGAAGCTTGCCAGGGACGGAATTAAATCAATATGAAGATTCTTGCAATATAAATCAAATTCCAGAATATCCTCTGCGGCTAAAGGTGTATCGTCCCGCCATACTTCACTAAAATCCTTAAACAGAAAACTGTGTTCGATATACAACTGAAGCTGGTTTATTTTATAATAGGACAATTTATCCGCAAGCGCTTTTAAAGATTCCATCGTAGGAATCCTGCCCCTTGTCGCATCATGATAAAAACCTCTGTTTGGCATATCCGGCAGATCGTCTATGGTAAGACAGGGAAGTACGGCACCTTTATTTTCAAGAATCTGCCGTAACGTCTGTATTCCGTAGAGAATTCCTGCATTGGAACCACCCCGGATTTCAATGAGGTCCTGCGTAATCTTAAGGTGATATTCTTCTTTTTGCTTTGTTTTATCCAGGCTTATAAATATACAGCCCTTCTCCTTAACTCCTTTTGAGATAGCAAGATCAAAACCCAGTTTTTTATAAATATCTGCTTTCAGCAGCTTCGCATGTTCTGTTACCTGCAGGCCGCATTCCCTGCTGATTATTATTCTGCTGTTATATTTAAGGAAAAAGCCCTCTTCCTTCTCGATTGTTATTTTTCCTGGTGCCGGTATAAGATACATATATTTCCTCCTTATAAACTTTTGTTTCTGCCGCCTGTGCCGCATAAGCCGGTTACCCTTACCTGATTCCATCAAGCTGTGTAACCGGTATGTAATGATTCGCTGTGACAGTTTTCACAAACCGCCGGCTTATCTCAGGCAGTTTAAGTTTTCCCGGAACAGAGGGTATTTTATCCGTTTATATCCATCCATATTCCGGGATGTTCCATGGCTTTTCTTCCAGCCTGCTGCATCGCCATAATTTCCATGGTATCTTCCCTGGTTACAGGTACTTTTTTGTCCTGAAAAAAGTGCAGCAGCTTATTCATAAAATTCATATAATAATCCGTAACCGCAATTTCCTTAACTCCCTCTGATTTCGTTGATGCCACCAGCCGGAACGGGAGCTTATTTCCCTGGGTAAAGGTACACATTCTTCCATTATCGTACTGATACAGGATATGGGCTGTCCCTCCTGCCAGAAAGGCCTGACAGCGTTTTGCGCCGTTTCCCATAATCATTTGAAGCATTTCATACTGATGAATCGAGTAATTAACCATATCTCCCGGTCCTGTTGCTGCACAGAAGTCAGGTAAATCAGGCTCCGTCCGTTTAAAACTTAGCAGTTCCATACAATAACGCTGGGCAGAGCAGGTAAATACGGGTGTATGGTACCGCACCGCCAGGTCAAACATCCGGTCTGCAGCTGCTGCATCCGGTGCAAAGGTTTTATCGCAGTATACCGGTTTCCCGCTCATTAACGCCTTTTCGGCCAACTTTTCATGGGGCAGACAGTCGTCCGCGCACATAACCATGATGGCGTCCACAGATTCAATTAATTCTTCATACGATGTACAGGGAATACAATTATAATGTTCACACCAGGCTTTGGTGGTCAGACCATATTCATCCGGCGTATCCATTTCGGCATAAGCATGGGTGACCCGGGCCTTTATACCGTAAAGCTCTGCTGCCAGTTCTATATATTCGGGATAATGATTGGTATGCCAGTTATCCAGATAGCGGTCAACAAATCCAATTTTAATCATTATACTAAACTCCTTTCTGATTTCCAAGTTTTTTAGGATTCGAGTGCCAAAAGGTTTCTCTGCCGGAACACAATAATGAAATTTTGACACTCAGATTCTATAAATCATACCGATAGACGGAGGCAAGAGTGAAAAGCCACCTGCAGGCGGAAGAAGTCCATACTTCCTTATAAGTCGCATTGTTGTTATGGGGCCAGTAAGGAATATCTTCATCTTCGTTTGTCTGTATACCTACCGGAATCTCGCCGGTCATTTCTCCGGGCATAACCGCATACTGCTTTGCATAGCGGTCTCCTTCCCCATAAATTAAGGACTGGTGGAAGGGATTCTTGCCGCTGATCCAGTATAACTGCTCTTTTGCGGTCTGAACCAGTTCGGGGTCTTTAAAATAACCGCCTACGGCTGCCGATGCCATCCCCATGGCAAGCTGGATCGCCGTATTGCCCCGAAAGGAAAACCACACGGGAAAGTTTCTTATATAATATCCGTCATTTAAAGGTATTCCCTGCTTTAATTGCTCTTTATAATGCTCCTTCTGAGCTTCATAATCTACTAACAGATGCAGCAGCCCAAAGGTTTCTTTATCCTGGATCTCATCCTCATGATAGATGCCCGCGGGAAGCATCCGGTAGGGACTGCCAAACTCCATTAATTTCTTTATATAACCGCCGTATAAGAAAAGGGCATGCTCCCACCGCTGTCTGTCCTTATGTTCCGGCTGGGTTTTGCATAAGCTTTCAAAAGCCTGGACAAACATATACTCCCTGGATTGATGGCTGTAGTGGACGATGGCCTTTTTTTGTTCATCCCGGTAAAAGAACCCGCAAAAGCCTGACCTCTTATCATTCACTTCCTGGCATCCTAATAAGCAGGAACCGTATTCGGCTGCTGTTTCGCCATACTGCCTCTCACCGGTTTTTTCATACAGAAGCGAGGCACTCCATACAATAAGGGCATAATACTGGGACTTTGAAGAAGAATAAGTATGCTCCCACATAATTGGCAGCTCCATACCAACGGTTTTAAACCGTTCCAGCCCGAAGTTAAAATCTTCTTTGGCAATCTCAAGGCACTTCCAGGCCAGTTCCCGGTCGTACTCTTTTAACAAACCGGCGGCAGCGGCACAGATACCGCCGCAGAGCAGATTTTCAAATGAATGATTATGAAAACGGACGTTTTCGTCATCCTCATCCCCGATAATTCCGTTGGTCCACCTTACCAGGCCGGCACTGGTGGCCCGGTAACCGTCACCGAAACGGCTCCCGATTACAAACTCCAGCCCCCACAAAGCCTCTTCCACCAGCCTTTCATACAGAAGGAGTGAAAAATCCATTTGATTGCCGTCCTCCACAAAAGAGTCATTTATATCTTTGCCTAAAGTGGTTTCTTTCCTGTCTTTGGCCGGGGCAGCTTCTTTTATATGTTTTGTATCGGCAGTATTCTTTTGGATTTCTGCCGATACAGTTCCTTTTTTATTTTTGGCCGTGACTGTTTCCTTTTTACATTCTGCCCTCTTCTTAACTACTTCTGCCATTTCAAGAAGAGCCAGGGTCACTTCTGCCGTATGAATAAGCTGCTGTGACATATCACCGGCATCGTGCCAGCCGCCGCCAAAGGACAGAATCTTATCCCCGTATCGGGCTGTTACATCCTGGTGGCAGCGTCCGTGTCTTTCCGGCACCGGATAGCCGCATCTCTCACAAAAAAGAAAGTTTAATACCTTCCACAGTGCTTCCTCATAAATTTCTTCCTTAACCGGAAACGGTCCGGTTTTTACTTCCCCCGCCTGTATATAATAAGTACCCTCCTGCTCCAGAGCTGAAAAATCCAGAATACGGTATTCTTCTCCCTGATAAGTACCTATCCGGCTTTCTCCTTCCAGAACTACATTACCGTTTTCCTGGTTTATAATTTTAAAAGCAGCCGCCGGCATCGCAGTAATGGCTGTTTTATCTCCCTTAATAAAATACCCGGAAGAGGAGTAAGCAATCCCGTCCTTTTTACAGAACCATCCCTTATCCGGCTCCGGTGCTTCTGTGCTCTCCAGACATACATCCTTTACAAGAAACTTTACCTCCTCCCCGGTGGCGGTGTCTTTCCCGTTTAACCGGCAGGAAAAGTCCAATTCCGTAATCTGATCCCTGGCCATACTCCCAAACTCCCAGCAGCAGCGGTTCCACTGGTGATTGATCAGGTTTACCACATGGGTGCCTTCCCGGTAATATTCATCGGGTACCTTTATGGCTCCCTCATTTATAACCTCCAGGTTCATATTAACGATCCGGGAGCCGTCGCAATCCGGCTTAATGTAAAAGGTCAGACAGTTATAGTTTTCCCAATTCTCACGGTCCAGGATAAACTTTGCATGTACCGTTCCGTAAAAAGCGTAGTCCCCGTCTGGGCTCATTGCTTCCGGCCAGCAGCAGGTAACGGTTTTTCCCGTTAATACGGTTATCTGGCTGCCGGTTTCATCCGTTTCAAAAGAAATACTACCTTCTCCCTGGTGTACCGGCCGGATTTTTGTATCCTTGCCATATACCGTCCGTTTTGATAAAATACAGCGTTTCTCCCATTCCTTCTCCAGCGCACCTTCTTCATAAAGCGGCAGGGGCCGGTGTAAAAATCCGGATTTTATTAAGTCTTTTTGAAACTGCTCCTTCACGTTAATTCCTCCTAACTGTTTTTGGTTGCGTCTACTTTTCCTGCTGCCGCCCATTCACAGCTTCTTAAAAGCAGGGTTTTAAACTGAGGCGGTTCCAGGGCAATGGTGCTGTTCTCCATAAGACCGTGTCCCGTATAATATTCCCAGACATGACCCAGGATAAAATTTATAGTATTTCCCTTTCCGTATTTGCCTGCGGTAAGTACCGGTTCCTCTCTGCCGGTGCCAGGAAGGCTCCACCTGGATTCCACCGCTGGATCGGAATAAGCCGTTGCCAGTACTTCTACCGGTACCTCCCAGGGATTGGTCAGCAGGCAGAACAGCTCATCTTTGGTACGAAAAGATGTTACCCCCTCCGTGATAGGATGCTTTACTGCCTTGCCTGCATCGGTCATGGATACATCACAGTAATTAAAATCGCCATGGGTTGCCGAATCTCTCCATAAAAGACCTATCATCTGTTCTATCTCCGGATTTTCAGAAAAACAGGGATGAAGGCCGTGGAAAAATAAAACCCCTCTGCCATTTCTTACTGCTTCGGCCAGATTCTGTTCCGTCTCTTTCTTTTGCCAGTGCTCATCGGAACAGAGAAAGAAAAACAGATCCGTAGTAAGAACCCTCTCCCGGTCCGACATATATTCTTCTATGGAAACCTTTGCCGCCGGATGGGTTCCGGCGGTTTCTACCTGAAAGATTCCTGTGTCTGTCAGCCATCTGCTTACAATGGTACCGATTCGGTTCACATCATGCCCCATGGGGCTGACCAGTAAAACAACACGATATTTTTCCATGCTGCTGCCTCCTTGATTTTTTACGCAACTACCGCATATATAATAAAATAGGTACTTGTAGCTTTATATGAAATAAACGCTGTACTTTTATGTTAATTTGGTGTCGTTATTTTATATTAAATTAGAGTTGTTATTTTATGTTAAATTACTGTCGTTATTATATATTAAAATGCTGTTGTTATTTAATATTAAATTGTTGTGGGTCATTATTAAGGTCATTAATATTTTCATATTAAATTGCATCCTAAACCTTATTTATAAGATACCATCGACACTTTGATACCGGTATCAATAAAATGTATATCTGATTCCACGGATTAAATAATCATAACATGGAAGCTGCATCCGCATCCAGCAGCACTTCGCAATTCGGATGCAGCTGTAAAACCGATGCCGGGATCTCTGTCGTTACCGGACCTAAAACGGCTTTTCTGATGATTTCCGCTTTGTGTATACCCTTGGCAATTAATACGACCCGCTTCATATTCATAATATTTTTAATGCCCAGTGTCAAACCGCCCAGGGGATAGGCTTCCCCTACCCCGGTTTCCTTCCTGACCCTTGCTTCAAATACCGGGTCCATAGGCGAAACCCAGGTAGTACTTTCAAAAGGTGTGCCGGGCTGGTTAATTCCGATGTGCCCGTTCCAGCCAATTCCAAGCATCTGCAGATCAACACCCCCTGCGGCATTAAGGGCCGCGTCAAACTTTTTGCACTCCGTCTCAAAATCCTCGCTCATGGTGGGCGGCATGAGAAAATGTTCTTCCGGTATATTTAAATTGTCACAGAGTTGGGTTTTTATCATGGCATAACAGCTTCCGGCGTAGGTTCTGGGTAGATTCGTCAGTTCATCCACGTTAAAGATATGTACCTGATTTGTGGGAAAAGGATTGGCTTTGTATATTTCACTTACGATTTTATGCATATTCATGGTTGTCTGTCCGGTGGACAGCCCGATGACGGAATCCGGCTTACTTAACATCTGCCCGATTATAATCCAGGCGGCTTTCCGATCGAATTCAAGTTCATTTTTTTCTATGGTTATCTTCATCAACAAGATCTCCTTTTCTCCTTATTTTAATTCCTTGTACCTGGCTATGGCCTGTGCGCCGGCTCCGATTAATCCCACCAGGCCGGGGTCAAAACTGGATTTTATTACTCCTTTTTTTACCCCTCTCATAGTTGAAGCATTCAACTTTTCAGAGATTTTTGGCAGCAGCCAGCCGTCACTGATAACTCCCCCGCCCAAAATAACTGTGTCCGGATCTGTAGTCCTTACCAGATTCATAATCAGAGTACTCAGATTATCTACAGCCTGTTCTGTCAGTTTTAAACACAGGGCATCCCCCTGATCAGCCAGCTTAAAGATTTCGGATACCTCCGCCTTCTCCCCCGGCTTTAAGAGATTATACCTTGTGGAATACCGGTCATACATACAGAGCAGCTGATTCGTAAAACCGGAACCGGATGCAATGCTTTCCACACAGCCGCGTCTTCCGCAGATGCATACTTCCTCCCTGGATAAATCCACCACACAGTGGCCAACCTCTCCGCTGTTGTTATTGGCACCTCTGAGAATCTTTCCTTCTACCACAAACCCGGCGGCGATTCCGGTACCAACATTTAGATATATAAAATTATCACTATACTTACCCTGTCCGAACATCATTTCAGCTCTTGTGGCGCATTTTACGTCATTATCCACGGCAGCCGGCACTCCTAATTTATCCGATATCATTGCAGCTAACGGTATGGGAGCGGTTTCAATATGATCCATTGACTTCCAGATTCCCTCTGTATAATCTACTACCCCCACAACTCCCGCGCCTGCCGCCCTTAACGTGCCGGTAAAACCAATTTCACCGGCATAATCCGCAAGACACGAAAGTATGTAGTCTGCCGCCTCCGTATGCTTCTTAATTCCCGTATCATACCGTTTACTGTTTAGTATCCTGCCGCCTTCATCTATTTCGCCAATCAGCAGTTTTGTACCGCCAAAATCACATCCAATGAATGTATCCATTATTTCCTCCAAAACTCATATGTCTTATCCAACCAGGCTGTCGGCCGGACAGCTTTTCTTTCGCATAAATACCCTTTATGCCGGTATCTCTGCCTGAAAAAAAGACCGTCATATCCGGTGGGACTGCTGCATAAAGTTAAATTTACCGAACCCTTGCCTTAAATATGGATTCCGGTTTTGAATTTTGCAGCAGTCCCTGCCTGACAGCCCTTTGCTAAAATATATTTAATGTGTTTTTATAGTCTCTTTTTATAGAACTACTGCTTTGTGCTGTTATATTCCTGCATCTGACGTTCCACTTCCTGCATGTAAGTATCAATACCTGCATTGGTTAAGGCATCTCTGTACTGTTTCACCGCATCCTCCGGCTCTCCCGCCTTACCAAACTGAATTGCAGGCAGCCAGGTGGTTCCGGCTTCATTAATGGCGGTAACCTGTGAATTGATGGAAGAGGTGTCTAAGATAAAGGAACCCCAGGGGCTAAGTTTGGTCCAGGGTTTGATTTTTGCATTTACTTCATCAATCTGTGCCTGGAAAGGGTTAAACTTCGGTATTTCAAGGGCATCGTTTCTGGTACTCCACATATTCCAGTAGTACGCATCACGATTTTCGTCATAACCTTCCGGTTTTTCAAGGTAACCGTCTGCATTTATTACATACTGCTGTCCTTCAATACCGTATTGGGTAAGATGATATATATCCTTATCATACTGAAATAAATCATACATCATCAGAGCTCTTTCCGGATTCTTTGCATTTGCCGTAATGGAACAGGAATCCTGAGTCATTACGTCTGCAATATGATAACCTCTCTTTTCGTCAAAGAAAAAGGCACCCAGTTCTGCCTCGGAATTTTCCTTGGCCAGTTCCTGGAACAGCGGGTAGTAATTCGATACATTCATACTGTATAGGCCAGATTTACCGGAAAGGAAAGCCGCTTTTGTATCAATGGTAGCAGACATAACATCCTGGGGCCAGAAACCGGCGTCTCCCCATTCTTTCATCTTCTGGGCAAAATCCAGAAATTTATCATCAAAAACCGGGGACACCGTTGTCCAGGGTTCCTCATAACTTTTGTTGGTTACGGGGCAAGCCATACCTACACTCCCTGGTCCCTCTACATATTCCGTTTCCTGACGCATCCACATGGAATAGAGTTCGTTAGAAGCAGCGCTTCCGCCGGCATTGTAAGGAACTACACCTGGTTTATTTGCAAGAATGGCCTTGCAGTACTGCTCTAAGGTATCCATGGAATTGATATTTTCAATACCGAATTCCTTCGCCCAGTCTTTACGGAATGCAAATAAGGGGGTGGATAACTGCCATTTTCTATGTTCCGGTAGTGCAACGATTTTACCTTTATAGGTGCACCCCTCCCATTCTTCCGCTTTTGTATCCGCCCATAACTGAGGTGCATAATAGGGAAGCATCTCCTTCATGTCCATAAAGGCACCTTTTTCAGCGTTTTCCCACAGGTTTAACCAGGTGGAGGTGGTAAATATCAAATCAATATCATTGCCTGAAACCAGTTCCATCTGGTACTTGGTTTCATAGTTATTCCATTCAATCCATTGAATCTCCAGTTCTGCATTAAGACGTTCCTTTAATACTTTATTTAATTCTGCCAGAACTGTTTTATCTGCGCCGCCTGCCGGAGGATCTCCCAATACCAGCATTTTTACGGTTACGAATTCAGAGGTGTCAATTTTGCCATTTACCACGGGGGTATTTCCGCTTGGGCCTTTATAGTTACCCTCTCCACTGCCCTCTGTGGTTCCCGACGCCTGGCTGCTGTCAGTATTTTCCTTCGAACCGGTTTCTTTTGTTTTACCGCAGCCTGCTAAGGTCATTAGCATACATACAAGTACGATTATGGAAATCAGCCTTTTCATTTTCATAACTCTCTCTCCTTAAATTATAGTTTCTGCGTACTGCTCCTGACTGATGTGAATTACAGCTTACTAATCAGCCTTTTACCGCCCCCACCGTAATACCCGATATAAAGTATTTCTGTACCATGGGATATGCCAGAATGACCGGGCCTGTGGCAAGTACCGCCGTTGCCATCTTAACGGTTTCAAGGGGCAGATCCTGCATGGGAATATTTTTACCGGCCATAGAATTTTTTAAATATTGCGCCTGATTTATCAAATTATACAGCAGCAATTGCAAGGGCCGGTATTTTACACTGTTATCTAAAAACAGCATGGAATTATACCATTCGTTCCAGTATCCCAGACCGATAAATAAACCGATGGTAGCAAGGGCCGGTTTGGACATGGGGAAAATAACCCGGATAAAGGTAACAAAAGGTGACGCCCCGTCAATGCCCGCCGCTTCGCTGACTGAATGGGGGATACTGTTTCTTATAAAGTTTTTCATCATAATGATGTTCCAGGCACTGATCAGAGAAGGCAGCAGTACTGCAAGATAATTATTTTTGAGCATCAGGTACCTGGTCATTAACAGATAAAAGGGAACAAGACCACCGGAAAATAAAGTGGTAAAGAACAAAAATAAAGAAACCTTATTTCTCCTCTGAAAGTCCGGCCGCTGTAATACATAGCCTGTCATGGCGGTAATAAACAGCCCCAGGCTTGTTCCGACGACAGTAAGTAATATAGTGACGAAATAGGAACCTACTATCTCACTGTCATTTCTTAAAATAACCTCATAAGCAAATGTGGAGAATTGCTTTGGAAGAAGGCTGTAGCCCTGTAATACCAAAGTTTTCTCATCCTCAAAAGAAGCGGACACCATGATTAGGAATGGCAGTAAACAAGCCAATGCTAAAAAGCCGATAAATATGTATCCTATCACACGAATAATACGTCCGGACAAATCGTCCTTTACTTTTTTCTTTCTA